>NZ_JBAWHG010000022.1:0-13022 GCF_049593655.1 Chlorobium sp. | reverse complement strand
AACGCTCACTGCCCATACCACGTAAAATCATGCAAACTCCATTTTCCTGGCTATCGCCCGACCTGCAGGGCAATGTGCTGATCGCCCTGTCGGTGCTGTCGCTTACCCTGATGAAGATGCTCTCCGAAATCGGCAGGGATCTCGCCATCAGGAACGAGCATATTCCCTTCGGCATCATCAATCTCGAATTTCCGTGGACAGAGGAGCGGGCGGCCTCGATCGTCAAGGTCTGGAGCGGGAGAGGCCTTGTCGGCAAGGCGGTCCAGCAGACCGAGCTCGATTTCATCCTGCTGCTGCTCTATCCTGCGGCCCTCAGCCTTGCAGGCACGATGGTCGTCGGCAGCGGGGACGGGCCGTTGGCCGCCGCCGTTTCCTTTTTTTCGTGGGCTGTGCTGCTCTGCACCCCGCTTGACGCATTCGAAAATCTCATGATACTCAGGATGCTCTCCGGCTCCAGCGCCTCTCCCGTGCCTCAGCTCACCACCATCTCCGCCGGCCTGAAGTTTCTCCTTGTAGCCTCCTCGGTCGTCTCCATGCTCTCCATGCTCGCACTCAAGGCGCTGCGTTAACTCCATTCGAACTGAAGCAGTGTGTTATCAGGCCTCGACAATCCGGCCGTTCTGGAGGCCGACGGCGCTCTCAATAACGTTGTCGGAAGTTGCCAGCGAGGGGTTCCCTTTACCCAGCCGGTTTACTTGGGGGTTATCTGTTCCGCCTCTGAACGGATGACTCCGAGACCCTCGGTGATATCCTTTTTCAGCATGCTGTCGAAGATAAAGCCAGGGGCAAGGAACGAGGGCTTTATTTCTGCAACATAGTCAAGCCAGGTGCCTTTCCCCGAGGGATGTTCTTCAAGTATCCAGTGGCCGCTGTAAATGTCGAAATCGCCGGAAATCTTTTCGAAATCGACTCTTCGCGGATAGATGGCGACCATGTTCATGGTCATCTGGATCGTCTTTTTGAACAGCAGGAGCCCGATCTCGCCGGTCAGGGCGACAACCTTCCGGGTTCCGTTATCTTCAACAAGAGAGCTTTTCGTCATTCGGGGGATATACCGCTTGAGGTTATCGTAGTCGGTGAGCACCTTCCACACCTCGCTGGGGCTGGCTTGAATGTAGATCCGGCTTTTCATGTAGGTCACCCCGCCGGCGCGCTTCGTGAGCGTTACCGTTATTTTCCGGCTTGTTTCGGGATAAATGCCGGAGGAACTATCGGTTGCAGGCTCTGCAGCCTCGCATTTCGGTGAAGCGGAGGAGAACGCCATCATGATAACGGCCAGAAGCATCATGACCCTTAACAGCGATTCGGGGAGTGCGACGCATGATGCCGTTCTGCTGCGTCCTATTGCGCGGTCTTTTTTCACAAAAAGAAAATCAGGTTTCGGGAAAACCCTGACGGGTCTTTCATTCCGGGAAGGCTTGTTCCTGTTTTTCAATATTCGCGAATTGTTCTTTGATAAGCAAAGTGTTTTTTTTGTGAAACCCTGTTTTCTCCGACACGCCGTAGCAGGATAATCGGACAGGTTTCATTGGAATACAATGCCTGTCAGTCGTATATTACTCTTTTTTTATCAGGCACGCTCCGAGCCCTTTTCATGCCAGAGCCGGAATCATCATCCGAGATGCATACCGGCGATCTGAAACAGCGGACAGACCGGGACGGACACGGACAAACAGTGACTGATAGGGAACCGATTTTTGATGTTGGCCATGAATGACCACGAACCGCTCATTCCGAAGCATGGCGGGTACCGCAGGCTGAAGAGCTTTCAGGTGGCGCAGCTCGCCTATGACGTAACGGTGCGCTTTTGCGACCTGTACGTCGAAAAGCGCAGCCGCACCCGAGACCAGATGGTTCAGGCCGCCCGGAGCGGCGTGCAGAATATCGCGGAGGGATCTTCTGCTTCCGCGACCTCGAAAAAGACCGAAATCAAGCTCACGCAGGTGGCGCGGGCGAGCCTCGAAGAGCTGCGGCTCGATTACGAGGATTTTCTGAGGCAGCGCGGGCTTGAAACGCTTGAGCCGCAGCACCCCGCACTCCGGCGCTTCAAGGCGCTGCAGCCGAAAACCCTGCCGGAGGTGCAGGCGTGGGTTGCCGCGGAACGGCAGCAAGCCACGGATGGACACGGGGCCTCAGGAACAGGGCAGGAAGTCAGTCGTTCGTCCGTGCCCGGCGGTGAACGTCCGTGTGCATCCCTGAGTTCGGCCTGTCTTGCCGCCAATGCCGCGCTGTCGCTCCTGAACCTGGCCTGTTATCTCCTCGACCGTCAGGTGACGCGGCTTGCTGCTGATTTTGAAAACGAAGGCGGGTTTACCGAACGGTTGTACCGTGTTCGAACCGCAAAAAGGAACCGGCAGCGATGAAGCGGAAAACGTTTTGCCGTGCGATGTGCGGCGGGGAGATGCTGCTTTTTTTATGCATTTCCCTGAGATCTACCCCGCCTGCCGGTTGATGTTTTCGAAGACGTTATGCATCAACTTCTGCGCAATGAACGTCTTGAAGGCTTCGTCGTTCATGATGCGGTTGAAGATGGCTTCGTTGCCGTTCATGCGGTCGAGCAGCAGGGTTTCGAGGTGCTGGTTGAACACCGGCTCGAAGTTGGAGATTGTGTTCGCTTCGGCAGCCTGCCGGATTTTTTCGTTTTCCGTTGCTGCCGCCTGCACCTGATCGAAGAACAACTGATCGGCAGGGGTGAAATCCGTGCCGAACCGTTCGTTGAGCTGCTCGACCAGCGTTGAAAGCCGTACCTCGTCCTCGGCGCTTCCCGTACCGACCTCATTCGGGCCGCCGAGCGGCGGATTGTCGCCTTCTCGCAGCACAATGTTTCCCTCACTGTACTTCTGCAGCCGATAGTATTTCAACTGCACCTCGTCGTCGATCTGGATGTTCCGGCTGCTGTTTCGGGGCAGTTTCGAGAGCAGGTAACGCCCGAAGGTGTAGAGTTTTTCAAGCTCGGAGTCCTGATAGGGTATCACCTGCGAAAGGAACCCGTAAAGGTTTCGGAAACTCGCGAACTGGCTTTTGAACTGTTCGATCTCCTCTTCCTCAAGCTCGGTAACGCGCTCGACCACAACATCGAGAATACTGTTGAGTTTTTTATGCTCGGCTCCTGTGGGGTGCATGCGGTTGCGGAACCAGATTTCGCACCATGCGTCGATTTCCGGTTTGTCGTACACTTTCCACTCGTCGAGCTTGTGAGCCAGTTCGTTGAGCAGGTGCGGGTCGGTCTCTTCCCCCATTTCCGTTGTTTCGTAATAGGGCTTGAAAGAGAGGTAGATCTCCTCCGGTTCGTTCACGAAATCGAGCACGAAGGTGTTTTCCTTTCCTGGGCAGGTGCGGTTCAGGCGTGAGAGCGTCTGTACCGCCTGAATGCCGGAAAGCCGTTTATCGACGTACATGGTGTGCAGGAGAGGCTGATCGAAACCTGTCTGGTACTTTTCCGCAACAAGCAGCACCTGGTACTCGCTCGACCCGAACCGGTCCGGCAGTTCGGCTTCGCGGATGCCGTGGTTCATGCTGACTTCCGTGAACTTCTCGCCGGGATGGTCGCTGAGCGACAGTTCGCCCGAAAAGGCGACAAGCGTCTTGATGTCGTGGTACTTTTTCGCTTTCAGGTACTTGTCGAACGCAAGCTTGTAGCGTACGGCATGTTCGCGCGAACCGGTCACCACCATAGCCTTTGCCTGCCCGCCGATCTTGTGCCGGGTATGCGTGCGGAAATGCTCCACGATGATTTCAACCTTCTGCGTAATGTTGTACTCGTGCAGGTCAACATACCGAGCGAGCGCACGCGCGGCCTTTCTTCTCGGCAGTTCGGGGTCGTCTTCAACCGTGCGGATAAGCTGGTAGTAGCGTTTGTAGCAGGTATACCCCTTCAGGACGTCGAGAATGAACCCTTCATCGATGGCCTGCCGCATGCTGTAGAGGTGGAACGGGGAGCCGCCGCTGTCGCCGGGCTCGTCGAACACGGCCAGTGTCCTGAACTTCGGAGTCGCAGTAAAGGCGAAAAAGCTCAGGTTCGGCTGTTTCGTGCGCTTGAGCTGTTCGCGGATGAGCGATCTTTTCGCCTCCTCCGATAGCGGTTCGTCGTTCATGTCGAGAATCTGTTCGGCAATGGCCGACTCGATACCTTCGCGGTTGAGAATTTTTTTCAGTTCCATGGCGGTTTCGCCGCTCTGCGAGCTGTGCGCCTCGTCCACGATTACCGCGAACCGCCTGCCTGACGTTGAAATGTCGATACCTTTTCCCTGCTTTTCAAGCGTAGCGAGCGCCTGCGTGATAAAGGGAAACTTCTGGATGGTGGAGATGATGATCGGTACGCCGTCGGCCAGCGCTTTTGCAAGCTGCTGGGTGTTCTCGTCGATCTTCTGCACCACACCCTGTTTGTGCTCGAACTGGAAAATCGTATCCTGCAACTGCCGGTCGAGCACCACGCGGTCGGTGATCACCACAACCGAATGGAAGATTTTTTCGTCCTTTGTGTCGTGCAGGGTTGCCAGACGGTGGGCGAGCCATGCGATTGAGTTCGACTTTCCGGAACCGGCGGAGTGCTGAATGAGGTAGTTGTGCCCCGTTCCGTGCTGCCGCGCATGCGCGGCAAGCCTGTGCACCACGTCGAGCTGGTGGTAGCGGGGGAAAATCATGTTTTCCCGGTGCTGCTTTTTCAGCCCATTGCCGGTCGGAACGGTTTTTTCCTCAACCTGCAGGTGCAGAAACCTTCCGAGAATATCCATCAGGCACTCTTTTGCGAGCACCTCTTTCCAGAGGTAGGCGGTGCGAACCTCGCCCTCAACCGGGGGATTGCCCTTGCCGTTGTTGTATCCTTTATTGAAGGGCAGGAACATGGTGTCTCCACGATCAAGCTTCGTGGTCATCCAGACCTCTTCGGTATCGACCGCAAAGTGCACCAGGCAGCGCTGCTTGAAAGCGAAGAGCAGTTCGTTGGGTTCCCGGTTGCGGTACTGCTGTTTCGCATGCTCGACGTTTTGCCCGGTCATGGGGTTTTTCAGCTCTATCGACGCTACCGGCAGGCCGTTCACGGCAAGCACCATATCGGGAATCGCCCCGCTTTCGGTTTCAAGCTGTCGAATAACGGTGAGCCGGTTCCTGCTGAACCGTTCGACAGCAAGCGGGTCCATGCCGGTATTCGGGGCGAAGAACGCCATGCGCACGGTTTTGCCGAAACACTTGAATCCACTTCGCAGAATGGTGAGCATCCCTTTTGTACGCAGTTCGCGAACAAGACTCTCGATCAGCACCGATTCTGCATTGCCGCTGTTCAACGCCGAGAACCGCTCCCAGAAATCCGGTTGGGTATCCTGAACGAACGCCACAACCTCATCAGGAAAGATCGCCTGCTTTTTGTCGTACGCCAGCGGATCGCCCTTGATGTAGCCGGCGTGGAGCAGCAGTGATTGCTCTATGGATTGCTCGAAGTTCGATTCTCTGTGCATAGTTTTAAAGAGTATACTGTTACAGTACCTGCCAGTAACCGCCTTTCTTAGGGCCGATATGTTTTAATTTCTTTTTATTCTGTAAGTTAGCAACCCTTTTTTCAGTCGCTCTCAATGAAATGCCCAGTGTTTTTGCCAATGCATGAAGAGTCATTTCAGGATTCAGTCTGAACTGTTCGAGCACAGGATTATCGATTTCTACCGAACTTTCTACCGAACTTTCTACCGAACTTTCATTTGTTTTACGATGAACAGTGGCGGTAAACAAGCAACCATCACGATCATCGATAAAGTCAATTTCCGGCCACGCATCAATTGCCCGTTTGATTCCAGAACCAAGCCCCCGGTATGGTAACAGCCCTTTTGCAACATAGGAGACCAGAGTCGGATTACGGATATTGGAATTACCTGTTTTGATTTTGGCGACAGTCAGGTTGTTGGGGAGGTGCCCCGGACTGATAATGTCAATTCGATTGTCGAATAAAAACAGTCTGATTGGGGCGCTTACAAAATAATCCCGGTGTATCAGGGCATTAACCAGTAATTCTTCAAAAACCACCGGCGGTATTTCAGGGGTACCTGGTGCATTGATTCCCCGCCCGGCCTGTACCTTGTGCATATTTCGCATCAAAAAGGCCATCGCGCCCTCAAAAATGGTTCCCAGCGTTCCGGTAAAATCCTCAATATCCAGATACTCGCTCTGATGGATTTCATTGCCCGGAAAGCGAACCGCCTTCACAACAAATTGTGGTACGATCCATTCCGGTTTTTCGACAAATAACAGTACACAAGCAAGGTTCAGTTGACCTGTGTCAGTAGCCAGATTCATATTCTGCAAAAGCTTTCTCAGCTTTTCATCTGTTTCGGGATACTCCTGTTGATAGGTTGTTTTAAGAAAATCCCTGAAACGAAGCTTATCGAGAGTGTCAACTCCTGCTTTTGATGGAAGCTCATCAGCGTGAAACTGATTGGATATCTGAAACAGTCGTCGTAATTCTTCCTTTGTATTGACTCGTCGCTTGTCAGCACCGCATTTGAGCCAGATAACTCCATTTTTATCGAAATAGGGTTTATCGATGCCTTTTGGTACGGTAAGAGCAATGACAACGCTTCGATTCTCAAGGAGAATATTTTCAGTTTGTACAGTAAGCGGACTTCGTACCAGATGGCTGGCGGCATTGCTGATAAGCTGGTTGATGCGAGAAACGTCCGAGCTTTCAAGACCCTTTATGGAACCATTGTCAGCAACGCCAATGAGAATGATGCCACCATCAGCATTGGCAAAAGCAGCCATTTCTGATGCCAGAGATTCAGCGTTCCGAATATCGGATTTGAACTGCCGGGCGCCGTCCTCTCCCGAAGCAACCAAATCCATTAATTGTAAGAGGTTCATGGCACAGTTCCGTTATTGTTCAGGCTGGCAGGCTTTCTTTTTTTCTAATCGAGTGAACATCCATTTTACCGGTTACTGCGTCGGTAATGAGCGCAATTCGGTACTCCTTGAGGCGCTCGATTGCTTCAGTGACTTGTGCTTTTTGACGTTCTATTGTTGCTGTTTTTCTCTCAATATGTAAAGCTAATGCTTGCTGTTCTTCGAGTGGCGGAACAATGACTGAAATTTGCAATAATTCATTTGCATTGATGGCAGGGTAACTGACACCAACTGAATTTGCTACAACTTGTCCAACAAAGCCTTCCGTTTGTAAGAAATATCCCAGAAAACAGGAGCTGTAGTGTTCTTTTGGTCTTATTACCGCAAAGCCTGTTGATACGATGAGGTTCTCTTCTGGATCAATGATTGGCGCTATAGCTTTGAGATATGTCCTTACTGTAGAAACAATGGTGTCACCATGTCTTACAATTCTTCTTGCTCTTGATGGCGCTTTTTCAAATGAAAGAGTTTCTTTGTGAGTGATACCTGCACTCAAGTTTACGCTTGATATGTCGATATACTTGATCTCATATTGAGTGTCTGTGTTTTCAGCCAGGCTTTCATCGTTACAGGATGCAATGTATTTTAGTCTTTTCACCTCCCAGTGCATAGGAATCTTCCCAATCCACTCAGCATCAAATTCTTTCATCGGTACTGTCGAGTCAAGTCCTTTGGTTACGGCGTGGGTGATGAGTGCGGTACGTTTTTCGTCGAGTTTTTTGAGCAGCTCCTCTTTTTTTTCAATCAGTTCATCGATTTGTGCTGTTTTCCGGTCAAGGAAGCTTGCAATGGTTTCTTGTTCTTCGTGTGGGGGATATGGTAATTTGAGACTGGCAAGACTTGGACGGGGTAGTTCCATGAAAGTGCTGCCTTGTCCCAAACTTTGCAACGCTGGTTTTGCTGATAACAGGGTGTAATACCAATATCCAGAACAACTGTTTTCGGGTTCAAGAATTCTGCATCCCTGATTGCAGCAGGCAGGAACTGTTGAAAGTGCAATATGCCCTATGGGTGCACGAGTTGAAAGAACTACACTGTTCGCTTTTGCAAGAGAAGTGCCGCAGCTTTTGTAGCCATCTTCGGTTATTTTCCTTCTGCTCTCCAAGATATTTTTTTGCTGGTTATTGCCTAAATCTTCAGGTGTGAACCATGTAATATCCCCATCCCAGAAAAGTTCTTCGCCGCTTTTTGGAGTTGATCCGCTAAAAATTCTAAAAACGTGTCTTGCTTGTTTCACTTCCCAGTGTTCAGGAATCTCTCCGACCCACTCAACTCCGGAATCCTTATACGCCGGATGTTTTTGATAGCGGCTCATTCCACAACCTCCCTGAGCAGGTTGAGGATATCGGCTTCGAGCGCCTTGATGTCTGCTTCGATCTCTTCGAGGTGGCGGGGTGGTTTGTATACGTAGAAGTGACGGTTGAGAGGGATTTCGTAGCCAACCTTTGTTTTGCTGTGCTCTATCCATGCGTCGCTGACGTGCGGCAGTACCTCTCTCTGGAGATACTCTTCGCAGTGGTTGCGTACCAGTTTGAGGAGCTTGCTGTTGTCGGCATCTTTATCATAGCCTATTGGCAGCGGCAGAAAGGTGTCATCCGGTAGCGGCAACAGTTCGGTGTCGCGCAGTTCGGGATCGGGTTCCGGGTTTCCTTTGCTGTCGCGGCAGATTTCCGCTGTTTCGTCGCGTTCGCCGAGTGCGCTGAGGATGGCTTTTTTCAGCGGTGCATCGATTTTGATATCGGCCGCTTTCAGTGCATTATCGAGTGCTTTAACGAAGTCAGTGCGGCTGAGGTGGAGGGTATCGCTCTCCATGTCGTGCAGGGCATCGAGCAGGGCTTGCTGAAGGACTTTGCCGTTTCGGAAATCCTCTTGCTGCGCTTCGACGGACTTCTTTTTACTCAGTATCAGATTATGGAATGCAGTCTCGTTTTTCAACCGTTCGATGCGTTCTGGGCTTGCCTGAAAGTTCAGGCGCAGGGGGCGTTCGACGGTCATTTTCAGGTATCCGAAATCGCAGTTGCGGAAGATTTTCGAGCAGATTCTCTTTTCCGTTCCGCCGTTGCTCTGTATGTCGCATTCGGCGTTGTGCCTGAAGTCGCCGTAGAGCCTGACCAGTTCGCTGATGTGTTCGTCTGACAGCTCGTTGCGCTTGTTGCCCATGCTCTTTTTCATCTTCCGGTAGTGCCGGGTGGCGTCGATGAGCTGCACGTAACCTTTGCGGTTCCCAGGCTTTTTGTTGGTGACAAGCCAGATGTAGGTGAAAATGCCGGTGTTGTAGAACATCTGGTCGGGCAGGGCGACGACCGTATCGAGCCAGTCGTTTTCGATGATCCATCGCCGGATGTTGCTTTCGCCGCTTCCGGCGTCGCCGGTGAAAAGGGGTGAACCGTTGAAGACGATTGCTATGCGCGATCCGTCGCCGCCTTCGGACGGCGAGCGGTGAAATTTGGAGATCATGTGCTGCAGAAAGAGCAGCGATCCGTCGTTGATGCGCGGCAGTCCGGCTCCGAACCGTCCGCTGAACCCGTTTGCGGCTTCGTCCTCGACATAGCTTTTCTCCGGCTTCCACTCCACGCCGAAAGGGGGGTTGGAGAACATGAAGTGAAACCGTTTGTCGGGGTGGCCGTCGTGCGGTACGAAGTTGTATGAGCGGCTTTTTGCGTCCTTGATGCCGAGCGTGTCGCCATAGACCAGGTTTCCGATCTCTTCGTCCTTGATCAGCAGATCCGAGCAGCAGATGGCATAGGATTCGGGGTTGTACTCCTGGCCGTACAGTTCGATATTTGCGTCGGGGTTGTTACGCTTGATGTACTCTTCGGCAACCGAAAGCATCCCGCCGGTTCCGGCCGTAGGGTCGTAAATGGAGCTGTATTTTCCGGCCTTGAACACCTCGTCCTCATAGACGAACATCATTTCGACCATCAGCCGGATCACCTCGCGCGGGGTGAAGTGGTCTCCGGCCTCCTCGTTGGCCTGTTCGTTGAATTTCCGTACCAACTCCTCGAAAAGGTAGCCCATCTGCAGGTTCGAGAGTCTGGACGGAGAGAGGTCGAACTCCGTGCTGCAGAACTCCTTGACGATGAGGTAGAGCCGATTGCTGTCGTCGAGCTTTTCGATCTCTTTTTCGAATTCGAATTTTTCGAAGATGTCGCGCACGCGGGGCGAGAATGCCCTGATGTATGAGATCAGGTTGTCGGCGATATTGGGCGCGTCTCCGAGCAGCTTCTTAAAGGTGAATGGGCTGGTGTTGTAGAGCGCCTGTTTGCGGTTTCCGCCGTTTGCCACTCTCGACAGTGCGGCTTCGAGCGCCGGGCCGATCATCCCTTTTGCCTTAAGTTTTTTCTGTTCTTCAAGAACCTGTTCTTTGGTTGGTTCAAGCACCAGGTCGAGACGGCGCAGGATGGTCATGGGCAGCATGACATGCCGATATTGAGGAGGGCGGTATGGCCCCCGCAGCTTGTTTGCGATGTTCCAGATAAAGCCGACGATGTCCTGATGATTGCCTGATGCCATGGTATTACGGTACTGCTTGGTATTACGAGGGAGCGGGTTCGATAAGCTTCAGGGTACCTCGAAAAAGTTGTTACACGCCCGGATTGCTGCGTTGGTCGGTGCTCGAAATCCTCATGTACTATGTGTACACTCCGGGTTCTCCGCTCCGTCCGCCTTGTACGCCGGGCGCTCACGACTCTTTTTCGAGATACCCTTCAATCAAAATAGTGAATTATCCCTACAGCTCTTGGGCTTGAAGGCTATTCCTGCACGTCGATTTGCAGTTTCGATCGGATGAAGCTTTTGATTTCCCTGTGCACCTCGTCGTATTCCTGACCATGAATGCGCTTTGATTCATAGTCGATTTTCACGTCCTGCAGGAATTTCTCGAAGTCCCTGTTCTGCTCGCAGAGCTTGTTGATGGTTTCCCAGTCAAGGATTTCTCTCCGGCGGGCAGGGTAGAGGATTGACGATGCGTCGATATCTGCCGGGTCGAGCTGGATGATGCCGATGCCGAAAGATGAAGCAAGGCGGTCGAGTTCGGAAAGAAAGTCGTCATTCTGCAGGATGTTCGCCGCTACGAGATAGCCTTCGTGAGCCCATGATGAGTTGGAGACAGCCTGGAAGAATGATTCGCGATAGTTGGACTGGTCGAGTGACTTTTTCAGTTCGAACGAATACAGCCTGAGCGAGTTGTTGTCCGAAAGCCTGTTGAACTCGATAACCTCGGCTTTCCAGTCCTCAACCGGAAGGTAAAACCCTACCATGTCGGGATGAATCCACTCGTTGTAGCCGTTCTTGCGCGATTTTTCGTGAAAGATCGTTTTGGTATAGATCGGCCTGCCGCGGTTGAATGAAGGGTTTGAGTAAACGAAATAGGTCAAAAGCGGATGCAGATCGCGCTCATGGTATTTTGGTTTTGCGCTTCCCGTATTCTGCTCTTCTTTTTCGATTCCGGTGATTACGTCCGCCGTCAGTTCTTGTTCTCGTTCGGCAAGAAAGAAGCGGGCAGGCCTTTTTCCGACCTTTATGAATTGCGACTGTTTGTTGTCGCGCACATCGACATAGAGCTGTGCTCCCATGCTCGCCCACGGGGTTTTACCCGAGGTACGGATTTTTGCGGTTAATTCATTATCCGACCCCAGTTGCCAGATTTCCTGATAGGTCAGGGGGATTGGAGATGTTTTCAAGACATCACAGGCCAGATCGAGAAAGGAGTATACAGGCATGGCGGTCTCTATCTGTTGGAGAGGCAATATGTTAATGTACAACAAATATACGTTGTGCGGAGCAATTGAATTGCTAACTTCGATGAACAGGAAAAGTTTTTGCCGTACAATTTTTACATGATCGATATGGAAAACATTTTTGAATATGCCGGTTCAGCTTCGGCTCATTTGGATTACGACCATTACAACAGGGAAGAGCGGTATTTGTGTTCTCATTTGTTTCGGTTGCTTCATGAGCCGAAAGACGATTATGCTGTCTTGAGGAAATTCACGGGAGCTGTGCCGAAAATCACTGATTTCAGGATTTTCGCCGAGGTCGCGTTGATTCGCGATGCCTACCATGTCAGAAAAGCTAATCCGTTTGATTATATGGATTCGATTGTCCGGATGGTTGCCGGTCAGGAGCAGGTTACCGATTACCGGAGCTACTCCGGGCTTCCTGAAGAGCTAAGAACGCCTCACCTTACCCATCCAAGACAGATTCTTCAGAAAGGGGGCAACATCCTTACTGCAGATGAGAAGAAAATCTACGGTTCCTTACAGGGCATGTTCAATGCAAAGCCTGATCTGGCAATCTGTTGCGGTCAGGAACTGTTTGTTTACGAAGCGAAGTGGACGCTCGGTTTCGATAGTGAACAACTCAAGAGAACGGAGAACATCGCTGCTATCTGGGCGAAATTGCTTTTCCGTGACCTTGGATTCAGAGTTGAGCCAGTCGTCAAGGTGAAGAAATTGGGACTGGAAAAATTCAGGCCTGACGTTTCCTGGGAGGCACTCAAAGCTATTGCTTGTGATGTTTATCCCGAATCTGACCGTTCAAGGCAAGCGCTGACTCAAGCCCTAATTAACTGATGAAAATTCAAATATCAGCTATATGAAAGAACGTGACATACAGGATTATCTTTTTCGGCATCCTGAAGTGCTTTTTCCTTCCGGGAAGATAACTGAGAAGGCAAGCGAGTATTCTATTCAGGGGAAAAGGATCGATCTGCTTTTCGTTGTTGACGGATTCTGCTATATCGTTGAAATAAAAAAAGTACCTATTCAGCGCGAGCATATAGGGCAGGTTGTCGAGTATTACGGTTTGATGAAGACCTACATGCATGATGCCAGGCTCAAGATGATTCTGGTTTCTCCCTCGATTCCTGAATGGCGATCTGCCTACCTTGAAGAATTGGGGATTCGTTGTGTCGAGATCGGTGCAGTGCCATCAGACGTACAAGAGGTGAATCGCATCAGGATAAGTTCTGTGGCTTTTCAGAACAGGGAAAAGGAAAAACAGGAAATAGTCGGTATTCTCGATGACGGTGCAGGAGCAAGTTTTTTTGATATTGCCGGACCAACAACGCCGAGAGGAATGGCGTTTACTCGCAGAATGCTTCAGGATACTCTTGTGCCAATTAAGAGCGCTTACGA
>NZ_JBAWHG010000021.1:0-44226 GCF_049593655.1 Chlorobium sp. | reverse complement strand
TCGGGTTATGAGCCCGACGAGCTACCAATTGCTCCACCCCACGGTGTTTGTACTCTTAATGTAAGCAAATAAACTTCATTTGCAAACTATTATTGTATCTGTTTGCCGTTTATCTCACTTCCCGACGGTTCAAGCAGAAAAAGCCGCCCCTCCTGGCCCTCCATGGCGAGAATCATGCCCTGTGAAATCTCGCCCCTGATGGTACGTTCGGCAAGATTGGCAACCAGCACCACCTGTTTGCCCACCATCTCCTCCGGGGTGTAGTGCTCGGCCACTCCGGCAAGTACCTGACGGGTCTCCGGACCGACCTTGAGCTGCAGTTTCAGGAGTTTTCCGGCCTTCTTCACCTTTTCGGCAGAAAGTACCGTAGCGGCACGCAGGTCTACCTTCTGAAAATCATCAAAACTGATTTCCGGCTTGATGGTCAGGCGTTCGGCGGCAGCCCCTGCCTCGCGCCTTTCCGTCTCGGCAAGCAGGTGCTCGATTTTTTTCAGTTCGGGCTCGATATCGGCATCCTCGATCTTGGTAAAGAGAATTTCGGACTGTTCCCTGAGCCGGTGCCCCAGTTCGAGCTGGGGAGAAAGCAGCCCGGAGAATAGCGACACCCCGCCTGCAACGCGCTCTTCGATTGAACCGCCCAGCCCAAGCATGGAACGGATTCGTCCGGCGGTTTCCGGAATTACCGGATAAAGCGCAAGGGCAAGCGCATGACAGAGATTGAGCGAAAGCGCCATGGTTTTTGCCGCCGCCGCCCGGTCGGTTTTTATAACTTTCCAGGGTTCTGACTCGGTAAGAAAACGGTTTGCAGCCCTTGCTATATCCATGCCGAGCGATGCGGCTTCCCTGAAATGAAACTCTTCGAAAGCACGGTCAAGCTTTTCCAGGGTTTCATGCCAGTCGATCCCGAGCGTATTCCACTCTTCATCGCTGCAGGCATGAGGCACCTTGCCCTCGAAGCGTGAGTTGGTGAAATCAACGGAACGCTTGATGAAATTGCCGAGCGTATCGGCCAGCTCGCCGTTCGTCCGGTTCTGGAAATCCTGCCAGCTGAAATCGGTATCCTTGTTTTCAGGATAGTTCATGGCAATACTGTAGCGGAGGGTGTCGGCGGGGAATTTTTCAAGGAACTCTCCGAGATAGACCGCATAATTTCTCGATTTCGAGAATTTTCTCCCTTCGAAATTCATGAATTCCGATGCGGGAACGTTATCGGCCAGATTGTAGACGCCGGACTGCCGTCCCTCGTTCCATGCCATAAGGATAGCCGGAAACATCAGGGTATGAAACACGACGTTGTCCTTCCCGATAAAATGCACGATCCTCGATGAGGGGTCCTGCCAGTATGCTTTCCAGAGCGATGCATTTCCCGCCGCCTCCGCCCACTGGCGGGTGAACGAGATATAGCCGAGGACGGCATCGAACCAGACATAAAGCACCTTGCCGAGCGCTTCGGGATCATCGAGCGGCACCTGGATGCCCCAGCTCAGATCACGGGTTATAGCCCGGTCGTTCAGGCCCTGTTTCAGCCAGGTGCGGGTGTAGTTCACAACGTTCGGCCGCCAGTCGTGCTCGTGGGACGCGACATAGGCTTCAAGCGCCTCCTGAAACTTCCCCAGCGGAAAATACCAGTGCATGGTTTCGCGAAGCTCCGGCGTAGCATTGGAGAGCTTGCTTTTCGGGTTCAGGAGCTCCGTAGGGCTCAGATGCGTCCCGCACTGTTCGCACTGGTCGCCGTTGGCTTCGGTATTGCCACAGATGGGGCAGGTTCCGGTAACGTAGCGGTCGGAGAGAAAACGGCCGGCCTCGACGTCGAAAAACTGCTTTTCGGTTTTTCTGAGGAAAATCCCCTTTTTCTCGATCTCGAGAAAAAACTCTTTCGCGGTTTCGTGGTGCCCTGGCGAAGAGGTTCTGCCATAGTAATCGAACGAAATGCCGCATTTGCCGAACGCGTCGAGATTCATCCGGTGGTACCGGTCAACCACATCCTGGGGCGAAATCCCCTCTTTTTCCGCTGTAATGGTAATAGGCACGCCATGCTCGTCGGAGCCGCCTATATGAATGATATCTTCACCCTTGAGCCGTTTATAGCGGACATAAATGTCAGCCGGAAGATAAACGCCGGCCAGATGGCCGAGGTGTACCGGACCATTGGCATAGGGGAGCGCCGTGGTGACAAGGGTTCTTTTAACGGGATGCATCATGGATAGAAAAAAATACAGAAAACGGCAGCCGGTGAAATTCCGTTCGTGATGAAAACCCGGATACTGCCGCTTAAAAGGGGTTACAGTTATTTTTTAACGAAAAGCGTCCTGCACTTGTCGAACGGAATCTTCCGCCTCTGGTCGTTCCGGATATAGCGAAGCAGAACCAGCTTTTTCTGCATATCAACGTCTTCGATCACGGCTTCGCCCGATGGTGTTGAAACCTTGCTGCCGGGGGGCGGCACCGAAGGCGGAAGCCCGCATGCCTGGCCATGCCCCCGGTCGTGCTTCGAATAACCCAGACAGCATTTCGGACGATTGCAGATACCGGTAATGTTAAAGGCATGCGTATCGCTGCAGCTGTTGTCGGGATACTGCGACTTGTCGGCAAACGGATTGGCATGTATTTTCGGAAGCCAGCTCGAACAGCAGAGCAGGCAGCCGCACGGTCCCAATGAATTCGCCCGCCGGGCCTCCTCGCGCGTGGTAATCTGCACCATCTGGATTCTCGCCTTGAACTCGCCGGCCAGGTCGCGCACCAGTGAGCGGAAATCGACCCGGTGGGCCGAGGTGTAATAGACGGAAAGTTTCTGCTGATCCATGCGGAGCTCGACATCGACAAGTTTCAGGTCGAGATCGTGTTTTTTAACCTTGGCGGTGCAGGTTTCGCGAATCTCCTCCTTGCGCCGCTGCAGTTCGGCGATGACCAGCGAATCCTGCTCATCTGCCAGGCGAAGTATTTCCAGACGTTCCGTTCCCGGTTTGTCAAGCCCTTTCAGCTTGAGTTTTTTCATGGCGATCAGGCCGGTGGAATACACGATGCCGTAATCGTAGCCGCCATCGGTAGCGACAATAACCTGCTGGCCCACAGAGAGCGACAGATCCTCCGGGTTATTGAAAAACTCCCTGCGGCAACCCTGAAGCTCGATTTCACAGATATAGCTGTTCCCGGCTTCATCCGGGTCCTGTCCGTAAATTTCCTCGATTTCGCTGTGCAGCAACTGCGACAACCGGAGCCTTACCTTTGCGTTGTCACCGAGCAGGCAACTGCAGATAACATTACTCATAACAACAGATGAAATTTAATTCGCAAGTCAAGGCGGTTACCCCGCCCTCGAGCCGGCTCCCCTGCCGGAATCATCATCTCCCGATACCGAACAGTTTTCTGTACCGCTCCACTTTTCTGTTGACCGATTCGCCCCCATGAATCACAACCCGGCCCTCATCGAGAGTACGGTTCATGACCAGGGTTTTCAGTCCGTCCAGATGATCTTCCGTACGCTGCCGCATCATCGAGGTGAGTTCCCCGGACGGAGGGCAATCGGCGGCAGTAACCAGAAGCGGCGGGCTGAAGGAAAGGAGCAGTTCAGGTTTCTGTTCTTCAAGATATTCAATCCTGCTGACAACTGAAACAAGGTAGACCCCACTCTTTCTTTGAAGAACACGGGAAACGATACCCTCCGTTCCTTTAAAGAAAAAAAGCGGACGCCGGTCGACATGTTCGATACGGCCCTGCGGAAAGAGCCAGAGCGCATTCTGGCGTTCTGAAGGGGCCACGAGAAGATCGGCAGCGTAATCGAGGCTCCTCAACGCACTTCTTGCATTGGTGCGGTCAATGGAAAATGCTCCGAGACGGGTGAAAAAACGATGCCGGTTCAGCTGCGGGTACTCGATAATGATATGGAGGTTCTGCCGGAAAAATTCTTCGGTACAGAGCTGCGACCAGAAGCCGTCCCACCAGTATGCGTGGTTGCCGTAAAACACGACCGGAATGCCGGGATTCATTTCCGGCACTCCGGGGTCCATGAAAACACGGAGCGTGTTGAAATATCGTCTGAACTGCCTGCGGGAATACCACCCGAACCAGAGGGTATAGAGGCGGCTCCGACGGACCTTCAGCATCCGCCGCGCTTACTGAAAGGCTTTTCTGATACGGTTGACCGCTTTTTCAAGCGCCGTAATCGAGGCCGCATAGGAAAGACGCAGGTTTTCCGGAGCTCCGAACGCATCTCCGGGAACCGTTGCGACATGGTGATCCCTGAGCAGATATTCGGCAACGTCTGCAGAATCCTTCATGAGCATGCCGTTGAAGGTTTTGCCGAGCACTCCCGCAATCGAGGGAAAAATATAAAACGCGCCCTGGGGCATGGAGGTTCTGAAGCCCGGAATGCTGTTGAGGGCAGCAAACATGTAGTCGCGCCTTTTTTCGAATTCGCGGCGCCGCTCCTCGACGATACCCTGATCACCCGTGAGCGCTGCGACGGCGGCTTTCTGGGCAATGGCATTGGGATTCGAGGTAGTCTGTGACTGAATCTTGTCGCATGCGTCGATCAGCCATTTCGGTCCGGCAAGGTAACCGATTCTCCAGCCGGTCATGGCGTAGGTTTTCGATACACCGTTACTCACGATAACCCACTCCCTCATTTCCGGAATACGTGCAGGGGAGAACGGGCGGATATCGCCGTAAACGATCATGTCGTACATTTCGTCGGAGACGACAAAAATATTCCGGCCTTCAAGAACCTTCATGAGCGCCCGCACCTCGGCTTCGCTGTAGACGGCTCCGGTGGGATTGGAGGGCGAATTGAGCACCAGTATTTTCGTTTTCGGCGTAATGGCCGCTTCGAGCTGGGCCGGCGTCATCTTGTAATCGTTCTCCAGCGTGGTGTTTACGATGACCGGGTCGGCACCGGCCAGACGCACCATTTCGGGAAAACTCACCCAGAAGGGAGCCGGTACGATAACCTCGTCACCCTCCTGACAGAGCGAAAGAAAGGTATTGGCAAGGGTCTGCTTGCCTCCGTTGCTGACGATGATCTCGTTTTCCTGGAACTCGAGACCGTTGTCGCGGCGGAATTTCTCCTGAATGGCTTTTTTAAGCTCGGAAATGCCTGAATTGGCGGTATAACGGGTAAATCCCGAGCGGATGGCCTCTATGCCGGCCTGATTGACATGATCGGGGGTCGGAAAATCCGGCTCGCCTGCCGAAAGACTTACGATATCCTTTCCTTCCGCCTTCATTTTATTTGCCAGAGCGCTAATGCGCATGGTCTGCGATTCCTGCATGCTGAGCACCCGGCGGGTGAGATACTGTTCACCGGGAATACTGGTGTTGGACATAAGTGTTAACTCTTGGGTTTATGTTTTTTTGATTCATCAAGTTTTCGGTGGAGGCTTTCAAGCACGAAGGGATGTACGAATTTGCTGACATCGCCTCCGAGCATGGCTACCTCCCTGATAATCGAGGATGCCACATAGGTGTACTTGACGTTAGGCATCAGAAACACCGTGGTCACTTCAGGGTAGAGATGGCGGTTCAGGAGTGAAATCTGGAATTCGTACTCGAAATCCTTGACCTGCCTAACCCCCCGGATAATAGCCCGGGCTCCCTTCTGGCGGGCATAATCGGCAAGCAGACCGTCATGCAGCACCTCGACGCTAACCGCCGGATAATCCGAGATAATTTCCCGGATCATAGCCAACCGCTCATCGACACTGAAAAGGGTTGTTTTCTGGCTGTTTTCGGCAATGACCACCACAACCTCCCGAAAAATATTCAGAGCCCGTTCAAGCACATCGAGATGCCCGTTTGTAAAGGGATCGAACGTTCCGGGATAAATAGCTTTCTGTGTCATGAAGATACCTCGTGATGCTGAAAAAAAGTAACCCTTGTCATGCCGTAATCCTTATGCATCAGGTAATACGGCGAACCTTGAAAATCCAGATCGGCCTGGTGCTCCACCAGAAGCATGCCGTCATCGGCAAGAATCCGGCTTCCGGCAATCCGCTCGATGAGGCGGTCGTAATCCGGCCAGCTGTAGGGAGGATCACAGAACACGAGAGAAAAACGCTCTTCCGTCCGGTCGAGAAACGCCGTCACCTCGGAGCGGATAACGGAAACCTCCTCGGACACGTCAAGCCGGTCTGCCGTATACTGCATGGATTTAAGGGCTTCCGGGTGACGATCCACAAAACAGACGAACCCGGCCCCACGGCTCAGGGCCTCGAAGCCCATATTGCCGAATCCGGCAAAGAGATCGAGCACTGCAATCCCGTCAAAATCGATCCGGGCCGAAAGCGTATCGAACAGCGACTTTTTAACCCTGCTGCTGCAGGGACGGATATCGCGCGACGCCGTGCTTTTTATTTTATGACCCCGGTAGGTCCCGGCAAGTATCTGCACGACAGCCCCTCTCAGGCCGGAAAATCGCCGAACCGGGTTTCACCGAGCAGTTCAAGGGCTTTCAGGGCGTCATCCTTCGAGGGGGGCTTGCCATGCCAGTTCGACCCGTCAGCCATCGTACCTTCGAAAAACGGCACACCCTTTCCCATCAGGGTTTTGGCAAGCACAATCGAGGGCTTTTTGCGGTCGGGTATCGAAAGAATCCTTCCGACGACCGCAATAACGTCTTCGATATCATTACCGTCACAACTGAACACCTCCCAGCCGAACGCTCTCCATTTATCGGCGAACGGTTCGATATTCATGATATTCCGGACCTCGCCGTCGATCTGCGCATTGTTGTAGTCGACGATTCCGATCAGATTTCCGAGTCCGTAATGGGCCGCACTCATTGCGGCTTCCCATATCTGTCCCTCCTGGCACTCCCCGTCACCCATCAGACAGAACACCCTGTTCAGGCGGCCGTCGATGCGATTGCCCAGCGCAGCGCCAACTGCGGCTGAAAGCCCCTGCCCGAGCGAACCCGATGCGATCCTGATTCCCGGCAGTCCGGACTCTGAGGTCGGATGTCCCTGAAGATAGGAGTTGAGCTGCCGAAGCGAGGCGAGTTCAGCAATGGGGAAATACCCGGAACGGGCAAGCACACTGTACCAGACCGGGGCTATATGCCCGTTGGAAAGAAAAACCATATCCTCTTCGCCGTGCTCCCGGAAAGCATGCGGATTCTGGCGAAGCAGCCTGAAATAGAGTGCGGTAAAAATATCGGCCATGCCGAGCGAGCCGCCCGTATGACCGGAATTGGCCAGGGCAAGCATCCTGATGATGTCCCTGCGGACCTGCGTGGCCATGGTTTTAAGATCGTCGATGGAAGCAAGCTCGAGAAGCTCGCCTTTTTTGTCAGCCGGATACAGCGCTAAATCTTTTGCCATTGTTATCGAGAGCAACATTCTTGGGAATTAATGAGCCTGAACCTGAAGTTAAGGGGCCCGGGGCATAAATAATAAAAAAAATTCACTCACCCCCCCGTTTTCTTTCCCGCAGAAACTTCCAGAGCGAGAAAAAAAGAAAACCGAAAAAAAGAACGGAAACAGGGATGCTGTACATTGCGGCATAACGTCCGATCTCCTGCCAGTTCCTGCCCAGGAGAAGACCTCCGTAAAGCAGAAGAACATTCCACAGGGTGGCGCTTGTGGCTACGGCAAGCAGCACGAGGGGAATTCTCAGGTGCATCAGACCGGCCATGACGGAAATGACCGCCCTCGATCCGAAAAGAAAACGGTTCGCCAGTACGGCCAGATAACCGTGGGCGGAAAACCTGCTGCGAAGAAGCTCCATATCGGAAGGGGGAAAAAAACGGTGTACGCTCTTCGAGAACCGGTGCTGTACGGCGCCTCCCTCCCCTGCATAGATTTTCATGCCGAAATGACGGCTCAGAAGAAAAACCAGCATGAATCCGGCCGTCGAGCCAAGTGAGGCAGAAAAAAGCGCTGCGGAAAAAGAGATGGTGGTGTAATGGATCAGATACCCGATGAAGGCCACCGGAACATCACCGGGTATCGGAGGTATGACGTTTTCAAAAAAAGCGATGAAAAACAGAAAAAGATAGACTGCAAAGGGGTCCGCATGCTGCAGATAGACAATTGCAGAATCAAGCATGAATTATCCGGGGCTCTCTTTATGAATTCAGTCAGTCGATCTCAAGTACTCTTCTCTGCACTTCGCTGTATGCATCTTCAACGCCACCAAGGTCGAACCGGAACCGGTCCTTGTCCATTTTCTCGTTGGTTTCGAGGTCCCAGAATCTGCAGGTGTCGGGGCTTATTTCATCACCGAGAAGAATTTCGTCGTGATAGCGCCCGAATTCCAGCTTGAAATCGACCAGTTTGAGCTTTCTCTGGGCGAAGAACTCCCTGAGAACCAGATTGACGGCCTCAGCCCGCGTCCTGAGCACGGCAAGCTCGTCATAGGTCGCCACGCCGAGCGCAACGGCATGCGATTCGTTCATGAGCGGATCATCGAGATCGTCGTTCTTCAGATAAAATTCGACAATGGGAGTGGCGAGCACCGTACCTTCGGCGAATCCGTACCGTCTGACCAGCGAACCGGCGGCGATGTTGCGCACGACAACCTCAACCTTGATAATATCGAGCCTGCGGCACAGCATGTCGCGTTCCGAAAGCTTTTCGACAAGATGGGTCTTCACACCATGCGCTTCAAGCAAGGTGAAGAGTTTGCAGGAAATCGCGTTATTGACGACTCCCTTGTCGGCAATGGTGCCTTTTTTCTTGTTGTTGAACGCCGTGGCATCGTCCTTGAATTCCTGTATGACAAGATCGCTCTCTTCGGTCAGAAAAACCTTTTTCGCCTTGCCCTCATGCAGCAGTGTTGTCTTTTGCATACCTCTTTGGTTGAATAGAAAAATAATTACCGGAAACGCCCAAAAGCGCTTCCCTTGCTGAAAACTGTAAAACCCTCCCGTCAGGCCATCGTTCCGTTTTCACTCTGCGGATCGTCAATGCCGGATGCTGCCTGCTGGAGCGCTCCGGTAAGCACGATGGTGATCTGCTCATCGGTCAGGCCCTTGTCCTTGAGAAAACTCATGAACCTGAACACGCCGAGATCCGAAAGCATTGCCCTCGGAAGATCACTTCCGCCGAGCCCCCTTGTTCGGCCGTACTCCCTTGACGTCATGATCCAGTCCTCGATAAACTCTTCGGACTTGCCTTTTTCCAGGAAATAGCCGGTCACGATCCGCTCGACATCGCTCTGCGCCGGCTCGGGATGAGCCTGAAAAAGCAGCTGCATTTCTTCAGAAATTCTGGCGAGCACAATAACGGCTTCCCTGTCAAGAGCCTCTTCCAGGATATCCTTTGCCTGCTTCTTGACATCCGGCTTGTAAGTCATACTGTTATCTGGATCAATGGATAGAGAATTCCTTAATGAAACGCCAAAAAAATCCGCAATAGCCCTACATTCTACAATAGTAAAGAAAAAATCTTGCAAAGATAAGCGATTATGAAGAAAACCATCTTCTGTATTTCCCTCTTTTCCGCCCTGCTGACTCCCTGCCCGGAGCAGGCTCATGCCGGAGCGGAAAACCGCGGATCACTCCTCCTGATGTGGTGGAATGCAGAGAACCTTTTCGATACCCGTAACGACCCTTCTGCAGGCGATGACGAATTCACCCCGGACGGAAGCAAAAGGTGGACGCAAAAAAAACTCGAGCTCAAACAGCTCCGCATACGCCTTGTACTCGATGCCATTCACGCCTCGCCGGATTACCGCCGTTATCCTGATATTCTGGCCTTTGCCGAAACGGAAAACCGCGGTGTTTTTGCCGGTTCACTCGGAAAAACCGGCACGTCCGCCTATAAAATCCTCTACTACGAATCTCCCGACCCGCGGGGCATCGACATCGGTCTGGCCTATAACCCCCGAAGCGTACGGCTGACCTCCTCGAAAGCTTACCGGGTACCCATCGAAAACGACAAACCAACCCGACCTGTCATCGTTGCCGGCTTCAGTGCCGGTCGGCATCCGTTCCATGTCGTGCTCAACCACTGGCCTTCACGCTCTTTCGACAGGGAGTGGAGCGAACAGAAACGCATGGTGGCGGCAAGGGTGACGCGCCATATCGCCGACAGTCTGCGCATGGCCGATACAAAAGCCGACATCATCATTATGGGTGATTTCAACGACGAACCGGAAAACCGCTCCCTGAGGCAGGTACTCGGTTCGTCCAGCGATGCCGCAAAAGTCCGTTCCGGCTGCACCACGCTGCTCTACAACTGCTGGAGCGGTTACGACGGCATAGGCAGCTACTCTTACCGGAACCGCTGGGAGCATATCGATCAGATACTGCTCTCATGCGGCATGCTCGACAGGAAAGGACTCTCGTTACCGGATCGGCCGTTCCGCTGCTTTTATTTTCCGGACATGCTCGACAGAACGGGAAAAAAGCCTTACTCAACATTCTACAAAGGCAAATTCAAGGGGGGGTACTCCGACCACCTGCCGCTGCTTCTGAAGGTCGCCACGGAAACGGACTGAAGGGGAAAAAACCGTCCCTGAAACCGTTTCTCTCCTCCGTTCATTCCGTCTTCCGGTTTACTTCCACGGTAATATGAACCAGTTCCTCATGAACCGAGAGCATCCGCCTGTAATACTCCGGCCCGACATCACTGCTGACGGAAAGAGAGAGAATGCAGGCGTATTTGCCACCGCCAACACGCCAGACATGGAGATCGGTTATTTCCGCCCCCGTGCGGTCGCCGGCAATAGCCTCCCGCACCTCCTCCACCACCGGCGCATCCATCTCGGCATCGAGCAGCACCTTTGCACAGTCCTGCATAAGACCCCACCCCCATACTGCCACCACGCCAGAACCCGCAATACCCATCAGCGGGTCGAGCTGGCCGAGCTGCCAGAATTTCCCGCCGAAAAGAGCGACAAGGGCCAACACCGAAGTAACCGCATCGGTCAGCACATGAATGTAGGCCGAACGCAGATTCAGATCATGATGGTGCGACCCGTTCCCGTCGTGATCCGTTATGGAGTGCGAGTGCGCGTGACCGCCCCTGAGCAGCCATGCACATGCCATGTTGACGGCAAGACCGGCAACCGCCACGAAAATGGCCTGATCATACTGCACCGGTACAGGAGCGAGCAGTCTTTTCGACGACTCGTAAAACATCAGAACAGCGATAAGGACGAGAAAAATGGCACTGGTGTAACCTGCGAGCACCTCGATTTTCCAGGTCCCGAATGTAAACCGCCCATCAGGAGCGAAGTGCCTTGCCGCCCTGTATGCCGCTGCCGAGAGGCCGAGAGCAAGCACATGGGAACTCATGTGCCAGCCGTCTGCAAGCAGGGCCATCGAATTGAACATCCAGCCGGCGGCAATCTCGGCAACCATTGCGGCAAGGGTCAGGGCAACGGCAAGACGGGTATTTCTCTCGCCCCCCGGGTTTCCTTCATGAAAAAGATGGTTATGGCGCATATCCAGTGGAAAAAACTTTCAAAACAGGGTTTTTTATTATACTATACTCCAGTATAGAATATTGACCCGACGAAAGCAATGCCGCATACCAAAAAGGATAAAAAAAAGCTGCTGGCCAGAATCCGAAGGATCAGGGGCCAGGCCGAAGCGCTGGAAAAGGCGCTGGAAACCGGTACGGAGTGCTCAGGCATTCTGCAGCAGATTGCCGCAATCAGAGGAGCTGTTTCAGGATTGATGACCGAGGTGCTTGAAGGCCATATCAGGGAGCACCTTGTTTCGGGAGAACTCAGTGAGGAACAGAGAAAGGTGGATGTGGAACAGGTTATTGCAGTACTTCGCTCATACATCCGATAAGTGGCCGGGCGGCTACCGGGTTTTCGAAACCCTTCAGGGCAGAAGCTGCTCCTGACTTTCAACGCTCCCATCGACGGCCAGCAGCGTCAAATCCCCTCCACCCTCCATCATGAGGCGTTCTCTGGCCATGTGAAGGGCATCCTCTCTGGTAGGATGTATGGTCGATGTCCAGGGAGGACCGTTCAACTGATTCACCCACAAACCATCTTCACGAAAATATACCGTTCTGTCCTGCTTTTTATCACTATCGGTCATTGATCTGTCTGCACTTTTTTCAAAACAAATTAGCCCTTTTCATACGTCATATATACGCAATAATTCTCTCATTTCAAAACGGAGACGCATCAGGAAGCGGGCGATGCACCCTTAAGCGCCTCATGCATGCATGAGCAATGAACCGGCCAGGAAAATGAATGCCAAAGTCCGGGGAAGAAGAAAACGCGAGCATGCCTTACGGATGGCCGGTGATGGATTCGTCACCGCGAAGCCTGTCGCAAAGCATCGGGGAAGAGGGATCATAGAGCGATGCCGCTCCGGAAAGAAGCTTTTTGCGGTTCGATACCGCGTAACAGTAACGGCACCCGTGCGTACAGGTGTCATAGCTGCCGATATCACGGCTTGCGATGCAGCCGCACGCCTTTCGCTGACTCCGGTCTTTTCCGGTTCCGGTCACCTGTCTTCCGCTTATTCGCCCGATCAGCTCAGCGTCGATACAGCGGCTGTGCATGATGCCGCAATGCGAAAGATCGATATCCTGAGCGCAGGTGCAGAGTGCGATGTCGAACATTCGGGCGGTTCCGGCAAACCTGCCCGCAAGATCGGCCATCTCCTCCTTGCCGGGAGTGGCATAGCCGACGCCGCGCATTCGTCCCCTGATTTTGCGGTAATCATCAAGAAAACTGATGATGCAGCGTTCCGTATAACCGGCAAGAGCCTCGGCCAGAAGGGCGAATGCGGATGCGTGCCACACCGCGTTCATGGTTTCGGTCAGGATCACCGGATCGTACCGCCAAACCACCCGTTCCCTGCCGGCAAGACGCGAAAGTTTTCGAAAAGCACTGACGCGATCCTCTCTCGGGGGGACACCAGGTTCCAGCTCAAGGTCGTAAGGGGTGAGGGTAAAAAGAAAATAGGAGGAGTAACCCATGGCGTCTATCTCCGGCAGATGGAGAAGAAAAGGCGCCGGATTTTTCGTCCAGAACACCAGAGCATCGACACAATCCGCCCCGAGTGCGATCCGGCTAACCTGTTTCGGCTGCATGGGATTGCGCACCAGCACTTCGCCGGCTTTAAGACGGTTCAGCAGCCACTCGCCGTAAAAGGCCGGGATATCGGTTCTCCGGCTTGCGCTGACGATCATTCGCCGACCTTTCGGGCGCTTTGAAGCCCGGGCGACCGGGCAAGCAGGCGCTTGCGCTCGGCGGTAAAGTGCCACCACGGCAGCGCCTCGTTACCGGCCATAAAGCTCGTCACCGACATGAATACATCGATCACGCAGGGGTCCTGGAGAGTGTCCGTCGCCTCGCAGAGATCACGGTACATCTCCAGAGGACAACGACCGGAAAGCTGCTCCGGTTCAGAAATACCGATCATGACGAGATCCCTGGCGACGGCTTTTCCGATGTTCGGCAGATCGGTGAGCCTGCAGACCCGGTTACGAATGACTTTTGACGGATTCACGGGATTAACGGTTTCCGGTTAAAAAAAAGGAGCCGCACTATGGCGGCTCCCTTGCGCGTAAAAACGGCTTTCCGGCTCAGACACAACCGGAAAGAACTGTGCTTCAGTGTTCGTCCACCTTGATCCTCATCGAGAAGAAGGAACGATGCACATAAACCAGCGACAGAACAAAGAATACCGCTGCGAGGGTCAGCGCCACCTGAGGCGGAAGTTCAATGGCGAGCTCAATGGCAAGCAGACCGAACAGGGTGGTGAACTTGATGATCGGGTTCAGGGCAACCGAAGAGGTGTCCTTGAATGGATCGCCGACCGTATCACCGACAATTGAGGCATCATGCAGCTCGGTGCCTTTGGCATTGAGTTCGGTTTCAACAAGTTTCTTCGCGTTGTCCCACGCACCGCCGGCATTGGCCATGAAGATGGCCTGGTAGAGACCGAAAAGCGCGATGGAGATCAGATAGCCGATAAAGAAGAAGGAATCAAGACAGGCAAACGCAAGTGTCGTAAAAAACACGGTCAGGAAGATGTTGAGCATACCTTTCTGCGCAAACTTCGTGCAGATTTCGACAACCTTCTTGCTGTCCTCGATCGATGCTTTTTCAGCACCGCTGTCCAGCTTGATGTTCTTCTTGATGAACTCAACGGCATAGTAGGCGCCGGTCGTCACCGCATTGATGGATGCGCCGGTAAACCAGTAGATCACCGCGCCGCCCATCATGAGGCCAAGCAGGAACGGTGGAGAAAGAATGGAGAGCTTTGCAATCGAGCTGACATCAGCAAGACCGTTGGTCAGAATCATGATGATTGAGAAAATCATGGTCGTCGAACCGACCACCGCAGTACCGATCAGTACCGGCTTGGCCGTTGCCTTGAAGGTATTGCCGGCGCCGTCGTTGGCTTCAAGATAGCGTTTTGCATTGGTGAAGTCAGGCTTGAAACCAAACTCGCTCTCAATCTCTTTCGGCGAAACGTTTTCGATCAGCGAAAGCTCATAAACCGACTGTGCGTTATCAGTAACCGGACCATAGGAGTCTACCGCTATGGTGACAGGACCCATGCTCAGGAAGCCGAAAGCCACAAGACCGAAAGCAAACACTGAAGGGGCAAGCATGATCACCTTGTCAAGTCCGACGGTCAGAAGTCCCTGTGACGCAATCAGCTCGGGAGTCAGACCGAGAGTGGTGATGCCAAGAGTACTGAGTCCATAGGCTGCACCCATAAGACCGACAATGGCAAGTCCCATCCAGTAGGCACTGAAGTTGCCGGCAACAAGACCCGCCAGAATGTTCAGCGCGGCTCCACCCTCTTTGGTGCACTGCACGACATTGCGGACATGGGCGCACTCGGTGGAGGTAAAGCGGTTGACCAGTTCCGGAATAAGCGCACCGGCAATGGTACCGCAGGTAATAATCGAAGCAAGCTTCCACCACATGGTGCCGTCGCCAAGCGTGCTGATCAGGTAATACGATGCGACATAGGTAAGGATGATCGAAACGATGGAGGTCAGCCAGACCAGCGTAATGAGCGGTTTTTCGAAGTTCATCTCATCAGCATTGCTGTACTTCATCTTGGCCAGAGCGGCATTGACCCAGTAGGAGACCGCACTTGCAAGAATCATGACAAGGCGCATGGCAAAAATCCAGACAAGCAGCATGATCTGCACTTCGGGAGCCTTTATGGCCAACAGAATAAAGGAGATCAAGGCAACACCGGTAACGCCGTAGGTTTCAAAACCGTCAGCCGTAGGTCCGACCGAGTCACCGGCATTGTCACCGGCACAGTCAGCGATAACACCGGGATTACGGGCGTCATCCTCCTTGATCTTGAAGACGATCTTCATGAGATCGGAACCGATGTCGGCAATCTTGGTGAAGATACCGCCGGCGATACGAAGCACCGAAGCGCCGAGAGACTCACCGATGGCGAAGCCGATAAAGCAGGGTCCGGCAAAATCACTGGGAACAAAAAGCAGAATGCAGAGCATGACGAAAAGCTCAATGCTGATAAGCAGCATGCCGATGCTCATACCCGCCCGGAGCGGAATGGCATAGGTTGGAAACGGTTTGCCGCCAAGGCTGGCGAATGCCGTCCTGGAGTTGGCAAAGGTGTTGATCCTCATGCCGAACCAGGCAACCGTATAGCTTCCGAGAATACCGATCAGACTCGCGGCAAGAATGGAAACAACCTTTATGGTTTCCAAATGACGCAGCCAGCCGAAGTAGGCGACGATAATGGCACCGATAAGAACCCAGAGAACAAGGATGAACTTGCCCTGCGTAATCAGGTAGGTTTTGCAGGTGGCATAGATCAGTTCGCTTATCTCCTTCATGGCATTGTGAACAGGGAGATTGCGGATGCCCATGTACTGGACGACACCGAAAAGCATGCCGAACAGGCAGATTGCAAGCCCCCACATAAGGAGCGTGTCACCGGGAATACCACCCAGAAAAGGCACCGAGTGTAAATCCGGCAATACCAGATCGGCCTCGCTTGCCATCGCTTTTGGCGACTGAAGCAATACTCCAAGGCCTCCCAGAACCGATCCGGCTCTGGCCAACCATGATACGTTAAACGGTTTTTTCATTGCGCTTTGTTTTCACTGTTTTTTTTTCTTGACCCAAGAAAAGCGTGTTGTCCGCAGAAATCATTACAGGAAACGACCCTGAAAACAACAAGGAGCTTTAAATTGCAACTTTTTTCATGAATCTCAATACCTTTTTGTAGAACTTCTTAGAGGTTTCACTCTATTTCAACACACCTTTTTTCTCTGTTCCCGATGGCGGAAAACGAATGGTTGTTACCGATTTCGCCGCCGCTCTGCTATATTCCTTCCGTTGTCGCTCCGCCCCTTTTCAATTCAGAATAACCGGGATCACGATCCGGGTTTATGTTTTATATGCCATGAAACTTGTTGTTGGTCTCGGAAATCCTGAACCCCGCTATGCCGGAACGCGCCACAATATCGGCTTTGAAACCGTTGACAAAATCGCGGAGTCTTCCGGTGTCCGGTTCGCCCCCGGAAAAGGCAAATACCATTTCGCGAAAATCAGCTGGCGCAGCAGGGCGATCGTGCTCGTCAAGCCGATGACCTACATGAACCTTTCCGGTCATGCCGTGGTTGCCGCCATGAACTTTTACAAGATTCAGCGGCAGGACATCCTGGTTATCTGCGACGACCTCAACCTCCCCTCCGGCGCCCTGAGGCTCAGGGCAAAAGGCTCGGCCGGAGGACAGAACGGCCTGAAACATATCATCGAATGTCTGGGAAGCGATGAATTTGCCCGCATGAGGATCGGCATAAGGCCGGAAAATCAGCCTCTCGCCTCGTTCTCATCGTTCGTGTTGGGAAAATTCAGTGAGGAGGAAAGGAAAACCATGGAAAGCATGCTGGGGGTGTGCGCCGATGCCGCCATGGACTTTGCCGTCAACGGCATTGAACATGCCATGAACCATTACAACAGGGCGTCAGGCTAGCAAGCGACAAGCTCGGGAATCGAGGCACCGCATTCGCGGCGTGAAGGGCGGTGCATCTTCTTCACGAACGTAATGGCGCGGTCGTTGAACTCCCGAGGCTGATCGACATTGCATACATGGCCCGAATTTGCGATCACCTCGAGCCACGAGTTGGTGTGCCGGGTAATGATGAGGCGAACTGCCGGAAGAAACATGTGATCCTCTTCTCCCATGAGGTAGAGCGTTGGAATACCGGTATCCTTCTCCTCGAAGTACTTCAGGAGCGGAGTCAGTTCATAGGTAAGCCGGAACCAGCGCATGAACTCCTTCTGCGCAATTTTTTTCGCCTCGTTCACAAAAAGCAGGCGCGACTTCTTGTGCCGCTCGCGGGGCATGATGATCCAGGCGAAAAAGCTGTAGAGCCACATGTAGGGCACAAAACGCTTGAACATGTTTCCGAGAGCCACCAGAACCTTTGCCCTGACGTTCAGACGGATGATAGCCCCCCCCATGATCATCGAACTGACCCGTTCGGGAGCGATCTCGCTCATGTTGCGGATCAGGATGGTGCCGAGGGAAATACCGATAAAGTGAGCCTTCCGGATATTCAGCGTATCGAGCACCTCGATGATGTCGCGCGTGATATCCTCGAAATTGTAGTGGCGGTCCTCCTTGAGACTGACCATATGCTTCGACTTGCCATGTCCTCTGAGATCGACAAGCAGCACATTGAAATGCTTTATGAACTCCTTGATCTGCAGAAACCAGATCGACGAACTGCCGCCGGCGCCATGAACGAAAACCACCCAGGGAGCATCGGTATCGGGGAGTTCATATGTCTTGTAGTGAAGCATTGAAGAACACGTTTAAAAACCATTAAACCAGACAACAGAAAAAAACAAGACGAGAGACTAAAAAGTTACATGCCGCCTCGCACAACCCTGACAAGCTCGAACAGCGCAACTCCTGCAGCAACGGCCACATTCAGTGAGTGTTTGGTGCCGTACTGCGGGATCTCGAACACCTCATCGCAATGCGCCAGCAGTTCGTCATCGATACCCTGAACCTCATTGCCAACAATCAGACAGAGAGGAAAATCATCCCTGACCGCCATGGTGTAAGGCCTGCTCCTCTCGGCGATCTCCAGACCGCATATTCTCACCCCCTCGGCCTTCAGGCGCCCGACCGCATCGAGCGGATCGGCACAGTATTCCCACTTCACGCACTCCTGTGCCCCCAGTGCCGTTTTTTCGATCTCCCTGCGCGGCGGCGTTGCCGTGTAGCCGGTAATAATCATTTTCTCGACACCGACGGCATCAGCCGTTCGGAACATGGAACCTACGTTCCACATGCTCCGGATATTGTGCAGCATCAGGTAAACCGGATGCTTCGGCGAATTGTCTGACAGCTCAGGTCTCAAGCGGTTCATCTCCTCACCGGTCAGCTTCCTGAAGCTCATCCTACAGGTTTCCGAGTTTTTCGAGCAGCCGGTCGTTCTCGAGACGCAGCCCGACATTGAAACGCAGGCAGTTTTCCATAAGCGGATAACCCGACACATTACGAACAAGAATACCCGAACTGCTCAGACTCTGAAACACTTCGCGGGCATCGCCGACCCTGATGATGAGAAAGTTCGTGTCGCTCGCCATCACCTCTATTCCCCGAATCCCGTCAAGTGCACCGTAGAGTCTTTCCCGTTCGCCGAGAATGTATGCAACCGCATCGGTAACAAGATAGTAATGCTTCAGCACATGCTGCAGGGTAATTTCAGCCAGGCGACTCGAAGAAAACGGGATTTTAGGCTTGGCTATCTCGCCGAGCAGCACCGGATTGGCAATGGCAAAACCGATGCGCATGCCGGCAAGGGCAAGCGCTTTCGACATGGTGCGAAGCACAATGAGATTGTCCAGCTCGCCGACAAGGCCGATAATGGATGGTTCACGGGAAAACTCGATATAGGCTTCATCGACCAGAACAATGGCATCGCACTCCCTGACAATGCGGCACAGATCGCCATAAGCGAGCGATTTGCCGGTCGGATTGTTCGGCGTCGAAAGCACGATAAAGTCAACCTGTTCCTGTGCAGCCTTCCTGATGATGGCATCCGGGTCGAAATCGAGGCCGGAAAGCATGGGAACACTGACAACTTCAGCCTGCAGGAGCAGGGCTATTTTTTCATAGAGCGAAAACGACGGCTCGGGGATGAGAATCTTTTTTCCCGGTCCGAGACATGCAAGAAAAATCGTGTAGAGCATCTCGTTGGAACCGTTGCTCATGATAACGGAATCCCGAGGCACTCCGAGAAAATCCGCATAGGCATCCATGCCCCTGAACGGCAGAATGTCGGGATAACGGTTCCAGGGCTCCTTGCAAAACTCGTCGAGCACCGTCTTTTTCAGCCACAGCGGCAGATCGAACGGGCTCTCGTTCTGGTTGAGCTTGATTTCGGCCTCCTGGCCCCCCTCCACCTTGTAAACCCCAATATTGTGCAATGCAGGATTAAGAAGATCCCGTATATCTCGCTTCATCTCGATTATTTACTGTTACCGGCCAATGAAAGGCGGCTGACCGGTATGATGGCCCTGTTCCGGCTTCACTAAAAAAAGCATCTTTTTAAGATTTTTTATAAAAAAAACTGGACATTGCTCATTTTTTTTATACTTTAAATCAAGACAAATTTTATCCTATATACTTCAGAAGGAGATGCCATGATACCGATAACGAAAACACCGCTCGATCTGCTGGATGATATATACAGCATAGCTTACTGGATGACCGGCAGTGAAACGGAGTCACGGGAGCTCGTTGACCACACTTACCTCAACGCAGGAATAGACACGCCGGAACCGGAACTTCTGAAAACCTTCAGGGAGTGCTATATCGACCGGTTCGGACAAGAGACGGATTTCTGCCTGAACGAAAAGCCGTGCAAAACCGCCGGAAGACTTGCCGGCGCGATAAAAAACCGTGCCGCCGATATAAAGCTTTCGGTTTTGCTGAGCGAAATTTCAGGGCTCCGCCACCGCGACATTTCCGAAATACTTGAAAAGCCGGTTGAAACCATAAGAATGTGGCTCTACTGGGGCAGAAAACTGCTTGTATACGACGACATTCAGAAAGCCTCAGCCTGAACCCGAATGTTCCCCATGCATAAGGCCGTCTCCCTTTTTTACAGGGAACCGGCCTTTTGTTTTTCTGCACCGCGCTTCCTATTTTGCACCCTGTAGGCTCAACTATACCAGCACAGCATGATCATCATTACCGGAGGCGCCGGATTTATCGGCAGCGCCATGCTCTGGGAGCTCAACATGCAGGGGCGGGACGACATCATCGTCGTCGATGCACTCGGCTCGACAGCTACAGGGCAATGGCAGAATCTTTCCGGACTAAGATTTGCGGATTTCATTCCAAGAGACACCTTTCTCCCCCTGCTTGAAGCCGGAGCACTCTCCGATCCGACGGCGATCATCCACATGGGAGCCATAAGCGCCACCACCGAAACTGATGCCGACCTGCTCATCGAACGCAATTTCGCTTTCTCCAAAAGCGTGGCAGCTTACTGCATGAGGAAACGCGTCCGCCTTATCTATGCCTCAAGCGCCGCCACCTACGGCGACGGCAGCGCCGGCTACGAGGACGATGAAGCGAAAATCGACGCCCTGCGTCCGCTCAACATGTACGGCTACTCGAAACAGCTCTTCGACAGGTGGGCGCTGAAAAACGGCGTGCTGGAGAGAGCCGCGGGCCTGAAATTCTTCAACGTGTACGGGCCCAACGAATACCACAAGGGAGAGATGACGAGCGTTGTCTACAAGGCGTTCCGCCAGATCAGGGAAAAAGGAAGCGTGAATCTGTTCAAATCCCACCGGCCCGACTACCTCGACGGTCAACAGCTGCGCGATTTCGTCTCTATCCGCGACTGCACCGCCATCATGGCCTGGCTGCTCGATCACCCGGAAGCTTCCGGGCTTTTCAACGCCGGCAGCGGCGAGGCAAGAACCTTCAACGATCTTGTAAGGGCCACATTCGCCGCTCTCGACCTGGAACCGGAAATCACCTATATCCCGATGCCGGAAAACCTGCAGGGACGTTACCAGTACCACACCTGCGCGTCGATGGAAAAGCTCCGCCGGGCGGGCTACCGTAAACCCATGACCACCCTCGAGGAGGGTGTCAGGGAGTATGTTCGAGACTATCTCGACTCCGAAACACCTTATTACGACGTGCTGAACCATACAAAACGTGCTTAACCCCAAGGCCTTTTGACCACAGAAAAAAAAATCGAAATCCAGGGCATCGAACCGGTCATCCTGTTCGGCCCTTTTGACTCCTACCTGAAAACCATCAGGACCGCATTCCCCGATGTCCAGATAACCGCAAGAGGTTCCGCCGTAACCCTGAACGGCGACGACGACGAGGTTGCCGTACTCGAACAGATTTTCAGGGAGATGATCTTTCTGGCCGACAAGCATGGAGAGGTGCTCGAAAACGACCTCAACGCGCTGATCAATCTGGCGCTCGCCCCTGTTCCCCGTTCGAAACCTCCCGCACCCGATGACGAGGACATTATCGTATCGACCCCTGATTTCGCCGTAAAGGCCAAAACCAACGGGCAGCGGCGCATGGTCTCGGAAGCGAAAACCAACGACATTCTTTTCGCCATCGGACCGGCAGGAACGGGAAAAACCTATACTGCCGTTGCTATCGCCGTTGCCGCATGGAAAGCAAAAACCGTCAAGCGGATCGTGCTTGCCCGCCCGGCGGTCGAAGCCGGAGAAAGCCTCGGATTTCTGCCGGGAGACCTTGCGCAGAAAATCGACCCTTACCTCAGACCGCTCTACGATGCCCTGCAGGATATGCTGACCTCCGAAAAGCTCAAACTGCTCACCGAGCGTCGGATTATCGAAATCGTTCCTCTCGCCTACATGCGGGGAAGAACGCTGAACAACGCATTCATCATTCTCGACGAAGCTCAGAACGCATCGAGCAAACAGATGAAAATGTGTCTCACCAGACTCGGCATCAACTCGAAAGCAATCATTACCGGCGACGTCACACAGATCGATCTGCCCAGCGTTATGGAGTCGGGCCTGCCGAATGCGGAGCAGATCCTCAAAAACATCAAAGGCATCAGTTTCGTCTATCTCGACAAGTCGGACGTGGTCCGTCACAAGCTGGTCAGGGACATCATCAACGCTTACGAGATTCACGAAAGCAAATGAGCGCACGGGGGCCCGTTCCGCGGCAAAAGGAACTTTGTCTCCTGCCGCCTGGTTTTTAATCACAGACGGATTTTTCCGTACACGACGCTTTCTCTATCTGAACTCCTCAAACCACAGGATACATCATGGCACACCGTATTACCGATGAATGCACCTACTGCGGAGCCTGTGAACCGGAATGTCCGGTTACGGCTATCACTCCGGGTGACGACCTCTATGTTATAGACGAAAGCGTCTGCTGCGACTGCGTAGGCTACCATGAAGAGGCAGCATGTGTGGCAGTCTGTCCGGTTGACTGCATCATCAAGGTCTGAAGAGCCCGGGATACCGCGGCCCAACAGCCCCCGCCGGCATTCGCATCTCCTTTCGCAAGGTTTAAACTTGTGCCCCCGGTTGCTTATATTGGAGGGTTATGATCTCACCGGGCAAGCCTGGAAGAAACCGCAGCGGATACAGGGAGAAACGCGGAGTCGGCGGAACCGCCGTCCGGAAAACGCTGCAGGATTCAGATGGCTCCCTTTTTTGCCATAATCACTCAATCCTGCCGTATGCGTATTCTTTTTGTCAATCCGAATGAAATCAGGCATATCGAGTATTCCGACTATGCCATGGGGGGCTATATACGACCGTACTTCTCCCCCGCTCTCGGCATGCTGATTTCCATGACACCCGAACACCATATCGCAGAGTATATCGACGAGATCATCGGCGAGCAGATCGATTTCAGGAAGCGGTACGATCTGGTGGCCATTACCACAACATGGACCATTCAGGCCCAACGGGCCTACCAGATCGCCGACGGATTTGCAAAACACGGCGTCCCCTGCATCATCGGAGGAAACCATGCATCGCTCTGCATCGAGGAAGCCTCGCGCTACGGAAGCGTCGCTTCCGGCATGGCGGAGAACATGTGGCTGCAGATACTCGACGATGCCGAGCGCCGCAGCCTGCGCCCGATCTACAATGCCGCCGACTTTCCCGATGTCGTCGGATGCGCATGGTTCGATTACCGGAAAATCAAAAGAGCCCTCGACAACACCAGCGCGTCCATCGATCCGATCAACGGCCTGTCGCGCAACATGCGCCCATTCCCCATTCTTACCAGCCGGGGATGTCCGCACACCTGCAAAATGTGCGTCACACCGGAAATCTACCATAAAAAGTATTTCGCCATCGATCCCCTGCTGCTCGAGGAACAGCTTGCCGAAGCCGAAAAGCTGTTCAAGCCGTTCATGTACATGTTCATCGACGAATATTTCGGGCATGACCCCCGGCACACCTCGGCATGTCTCGAAAAATTCAGGAATGCCGGAGTCAAGTACGGAGTACAGGTCACTCCGAACCTCCTCTGTGAGGGCGATCTGGCAAGGGAGCTTGCCGACAGCGGATGCGTTGTCGCCAGCATCGGCCTCGAATCGCTCAATACCGAAGTACTCGAAGAAGATTTCGGCAAGGGAGAACCGAGCGTCCGGGAGGGCATGGAACTCAACGACAGAAACATCGAGGCCACCTACATGGCGGCGATCGGAAAATGCCAGGAAGCCAAGCTCCCCTTCATGCTCTTCTGGCTCATCAACCCGGTGCGCAACAGCATCGAGGATATGGAAAGGATCGTCGAATTCTCCAAGCGCAGCGGAGCCGTTCTCTCCTCGCTGAATTTCGCCGTACCGCTTCCGGGCACGAAGTTTTTCAAGGAACAGCAGCAGAAAGGAAACATCCTCTCCTACGACTGGAGCCGCTACAACACCTTCAACATTCTGCTGAAACCCGCCAGCGGCATCTCCGCCGAAAAGTTCCAGAAAGCCATGCACGACAACTTCATCAAACTCTATCCCATCACCGGCATACCCGCTCATCTCATGGGGGAGGCCTCCTTCAGCATAGAGGTGATCCCCTACATCGTCACATCGGTGGCAGTCCGCCTCGAATATCTAAAAAAAATGGTGGATAAAACTTTTCCCTTTCCCCTGCCGCTGCCCTTCATGCCGAAATAACCGCAGAAGGCGGCGGGCATTCTTTTGTCAGCTGAAAAAAAAGTTTATATTTTCGGAATTCTTTTGAATTGTTCTTTCATTCAAGTTCACCACCAACCTTAAGCAAGGAATTCGATATGGCACTGTACATTACTGAAGAATGCACCTACTGCGGCGCTTGCGAGCCGGAATGCCCGGTCAACGCAATTTCCGCCGGTGACGACATCTATGTCATCGATGCCGGTTCATGCACCGAGTGTGTCGGCTATGCAGATTCACCTGCATGTTCCGCCGTCTGCCCTGCAGAGTGCATCGTACAGGGATGATCTGATCTCAAGGCTTTACGAATAAAAAAAGCGGTATGACCAACATCATGCCGCTTTTTTTATTGCCTTTCCGGAACCTCCTGTCAATCCTCGTAATCCACCACAACCCTGTCCGCCGAAGCCTCGACAATGAACGCCTTGACCGCCTCATGAAGAGGATGAACCTGATAGCCGTCCAGCGCCTTTCTGTCGGCAAACTCCGAATACAGAGCCACATCAAACGACACCGCCGAGCAGCTGAAGTCAATGCCGGCCTCAATCCTGAGCAGGCCCGGGATCCGTCCTGCAAGAGCCTCCAGCTTCTCCTTGAAAAGCCTGGCGTTAGCCACCCTGTCGTTGCCATGCGCATGATCCTTCAGACGCCACATCACCAGATGTTTGATCATAAACCTGATACCTGTTGTTTCCTGTTACTATACCGGGACTGTGCCGCTGCCGTCACCGGTTCCATGACGAGCTGCTCGCCGCTCCGTTAACGGCATAATCGCTCTTCTTTCCCGACTTCTGGGCAAAGGCTCTTTCGAACATCTCTTCGGCCAGAAGCCAGCGGTCGCCCTGCGCGTTGAGCATCACCAGCAGCATATCGTGATTCTCCTTGCGCGCACGCGCTATGAGACATTTGCCGGCACTTCTGGTAAAACCGGTCTTGATGCCCACCGCATAGGGATATTTGACCAGCAGCTTGTTGTGGGTTTTCAGGAGTATGAACCGCCTGGTGTTCAACTCCGTCACCAGGGCCGATTCGAGCTGGGCGATATCGTTGAAGGTGCTGTTTCTGATGGCGTATTCGGTAAGGGTCAGCAGATCTTCGGCCGTCGAGATATTGCCGGCATAGACCCCCTTGTCGAAACCGGCGGGATTGGTGAAGTTCGAGTTGCTCATGCCCATTTTCTTCGCACGGAAATTCATTGCCGTCACAAACTTCTCCACGCTGCCGCTCAGATGTATGGCGATGGCGAAAGCCGCATCGTTGCTTGAACTGACCATCGCAGCCTTGACCAGGTCATGCAGCCTTACCCGGTCCCCTGGCTTGAAACCCGCCTTGGAAGGCTCGACACTCGTGGACTCTTTGGTTATAAGCACCTCCTGATCGAGCTTGCCGCTCTCGATGGCGATAAGGGCGGTCAGGATTTTCGTAAGGCTCGCCGGCTGTATGATCCGGCCTGTATCCTTTGCCATATAGACCCTTGAACCGCGAGCATCCTTGACGATATAGGATGCTATGCCGGGGTAGAAGGCCCCCGCATCGGGAGGCGGCCCGGCAAAAGCCGTTAGCCGGCAGTATGAGAGCATGACAAGGAAAAACAGAAACGCAGTCCATTGTTTTATCATCGAACCATCTCCTCTTCTTGGGTGTCGGAAGCCGGCAGACGCGTTTTGGGGGAATCAGCCTGGCCCGTCAGATGTAAAAACATATGTAACTTATTATTAAGAAAAATAATACAGTTTTTCAAAACCGACTGCATTATTTTTGCGTATTTTTTACGACGCTACCGTTAAAACCCGCCTGCATCCTGTTCGGTCAGCCCTCCGGCTTCGGAAATTTTCGGTTTGGGCGTCTGCATCCGGCTGCTGTCGATCTGCTTCACCTGCCGGAGAAGCTGAACCGCGTTGGTGACAAGCTCCCTGACCGAACGCTTCACATACCGGCTTTTCATGAAACGGCTCACATTATGCTGCATGTCCTCGGCAATCCATCCCCGGCTCCAGCCGAGATAGTTGAACGGAGGAAACACGAATCCGAGATCGGAAAAAAAAGCGTTGAGCTGCCCGGCCACCCCCTGAACGTTGTCCTGCCCTCCGGTAATGATGAACGAAACCACCTTGTTGCGAATCAGCACCCGGTCGTGCAGGGTTATCTGGTTCTGAACGGTGTTGAGCCTTTCGGCCATCTTGTAGTAGAGCGACGACGCATTCCCCCACCGGATCGGCGTAGCCAGAAACACCACATCGGCCCAGAGCACCAGAGTCCGGTAGAGTTCGGTCATGCCGTCGTCAGGATTCATGCAGGTAATCGAACAGGGCCAGGTGCAGGCCTCTTCATGTCGGCTGTAATACCCCTCGCAATGCCTGAACTGCAGCTCACGGAGCCTGAGCATCCGGGTTTCGGCCCCGTATCCTGAAGCAGCGAAATCGAGCGCGGCCTGAAGGGCGGTTTCCGATGTGGACGGGCGCGGCAGAGACCGGTTCATGTTGGTTGCCGAAATGCCGAGCACATGGAGCGAATCCGGAGTTGTTTGATAGTCGAGGTTTATCAGGTCGGCGAGGCGAAGGTCCTCATGTACGGACCGGAAAGCCCTGACGACAGGTTTTTCAGACACGAATATCATACCATCCTCGACCCTGACTTCGAAAACCGCCTGACGGTCCTGGTAGCCCTCGGGAGCACGGCCGTCGGCAATGCTGTATTGCCAGCCGTGCCACGGGCAGGCAACGTAGAGCGCTCCGTCGTCGAGCCGCTGTATGAACCCCTCACCAAGATCACCGCCCTTGTGCAGGCAGGCGTGTTCGAGTGCGGTAATGGCGCCGCCATAATTGAAAAGTGCAACCGAACTTCGGTCGGCTTTTACCGTCCTGTGGCTGCCGGGAGGCAGTTCCGAAAGAGGAAGTACGGCAATGAATTTCATGGGCCATTGCGGAAACAGTCGTTGACATGATGCCGGCCTCACCACTCAGGCTCCGCAAAGGCGAAACAGCCTCCCGCTGGAACGGAGCGCCAAACCCTGCATGAGAAATCCTGCGTATCAAGACTATCAATGCTTCAGCCGGCTTTATCGTTCAGCCAGGAGGAGCTTCAGGGCCAGTGCTCCAAAAATCGCTCCGGCAATCCGGTCGATGATTTTCCGGGCAGGCTCCGACTGCCTCAGGCGAGCACCCGCGCCTCCGGCAAGCATGCTGAGCGTGCCGAATACCAGCATGGTGGCGACCATAAAAAGGAGACCGAGCACGAGCAGCTGGGGCACAACCGGACCCCTCGACGGATCGGCGAACTGGGGAAGAAAGGCAAGAAAGAAAATCGACACCTTCGGATTGGAGATGTTCATGACAATCCCCCTCCGGTAGAGCCTCCAGCGGTCGGCAGGGCCTTCCCCGACGGCGCTGCAGACCGAAGCGCCGGAACGGAAAGCCTTCCATGCCAGATAGAGCAGATAAGCGGCTCCGGCAAACTTAAGCAGTGTAAAGGCAAGCGATGAGGCCGCCACAAGAGCGGCCAGTCCAAAGGCGACGGCAAGCGTATGCACGACAAGCCCTGTGGAGAGGCCAAGGGTTACCAGCAGTCCGGCGATCCTTCCGTTCTGTACCGACTGGGCCATCACGAAAAGGTTATCGGGACCGGGGGAAAGGGCAAGAAGGGCCGATGCGGCAAAAAAAACAAACAGCTGGTTCAGTTCAGGCATAAGTATCGCAGAATTATCAAGTGGACCGACTCCATGCTCCCATCCCCTTCCAGCGGGACCCGAGAGAGGGCAAGAACTCACGGGACAAATAATTCAGCCGGCTTGCCGCCCACAACTCACTGTCTTCAGCCTTCTCTCTTGCCGCCCGCACTCTTCCCTGTCAACCACATTCCTTCGACTCCCGACTACTGAATCCTGAATCCTGTTTTAAAGCATTCTCTGGCAGTACACCACGTCGAACTTTCTGCCGAATTTCTCCCCGGCATCCCTGAAGCGGCCGCACTCATGGAAACCGTTCATCAGATGAAAACGGACGCTTCCTTCGTTCAGGGAGGAAATGCTGGCGAGAATCGAGGAGAGCCCCATCTCCGTGGCCTCTTCGACCAGATGTTCGAGTATGGCCTTGCCTGTGCCTTGACCGGTAAACCCGTTTTTCAAAAAGATCGTTATCTCGCAGGTTGCGCTGAATGCGGACATCGGACTGTACGGCCTGAGCATGCCGAATCCAACGGCAAGGCCCTCCTCGTTGCGCGCGACAACCGAAGGATAGCCGTTCGAAACGTCAAGAAACATTCCCGCCATCTCGACGGGAAGCGGACTGAGTGAATAGGCGGCGAAACTGTGTTCGGCGTAGTAGTTGAAAATATCGAGAATTTCAGGGCCGTCACCCTCCGTCAATGGCTCAAGCACGATATGCATGATCGCTCCGGTAATTGCCGTTATGAGGGCTTCTGGGGCTGCTGGCGGCCCTGCATGGAAAGCTTGCCGCCGTAGTGGCCGAGCAGCGTCACAACCGGAAGCATGGCGAGCAGCACAACGACATAGCACCAGTGCAGGAGATCCTGGCGGGCCATCACGTCGGGAAACGAGAGCCTCAGGAGCACGGCAATCGTGCAGAGGATGAAGAGCAGAATTGAAAGCCGGATTTTTTTTATGAACACCGGAGCTTTGGCCGCACGATACTTCGTTCGCCAGTCGTGAAGACCGGAAAAAAACGAAACCGGGATTGCCAGAAAGGTGATCCAGAGAATGTGCTGCACGGTATGCTCGAAATAGGCGCTGCCTGTCGGCAGGGCAAGCAGCAGATAAAGCACAGCCACAGGAATGAGCCCGTTGCTGAAATGCGCGGCAATGGCGTGCAGCAGAAATGTTTTTTTCATATCGGCCCACAAACTCGGCTTCGCCATAAGCAGTCGCTCCTTTTTATGGTTGGTTCTTCCTGTTCTTTTACTTGTTCCACCTGTCCGCTCTCTCATCCGGAACCGTACGACGGGGGATTGCCGGAACGGTGGAACAGATACGCAGCAAGCAATCAAGGTATTGATCTTTTTGCTGAGAAGCAAAAAGAGTACTGTCGCACCCCTCCGGCAGCAACCGGAAAGAGGCATTGTGCGCCAGAAATCGTTTTTTTCCGCAGGCTGTTCTCTTCTTTAGTGTTAACGTGTTATTTTTCAGCCCTGCAGTTTTTTTCACATTTTCTTAAATCGGTACGGTGACGGAACTCGACTCTACAAAGCCTTCGGAGAGAAAAGAAAAAACGGAATGCGGAGCGTTCGGCCCCCTCAATGCCCGCAAAGCCGTTGCACCCCTGAACCGCTCAACCGAAACCCTTTCAAAACTGGCGCTCTTCATACGCTTCCTCAAGCCGGTCACCTGGATTCCGGTCATGTGGAGCTTTCTGTGCGGAGCCGTCTCGAGCGGCAGATTCGGATGGGAGCATCTGGCCGAGAGCAAATTCCTGCTCGCCATGCTGCTGACCGGGCCGCTGGCCACAGGCACCTGCCAGATGCTCAACGACTATTTCGACCGCGATCTCGATGAAATCAACGAACCCGGCCGCCCGATCCCCGGCGGAGCCATCTCCCTGAGAAACGCAACCATCCTGATCGCCGTCTGGTCGGTGCTGTCGGTCATTGTCGGCTATCTGATCCATCCGCTGATCGGCTTCTACGTGATCATCGGCATCATCAACGCGCACCTCTACAGCGCGAACCCCATCAAGCTCAAGAAACGGCTCTGGGCCGGCAACATCATCGTCGCCCTCTCCTACCTGATCATCCCCTGGGTGGCCGGCGAAATCGCCTATAACCCGGGACTGAACCTCGATAACCTCCAGCCGTCGCTGATCATTGCGGCCATGTACACCATAGCCAGCACCGGCACCATGACCATCAACGACTTCAAATCCATCGACGGCGACCGCATGGCAGGCATCAGGACCCTGCCCGCCGTGTTCGGCGAAACCAATGCGGCCATCATTGCCGCAGTACTCATCAATCTCGGCCAGATCCTGGCCTCGGCCTGGCTCCTCATCTCCGGACAGACACTCTACGCCTGGTTAGCCGCCGCCCTGATCGTGCCTCAGTTTCTCCTGCAGTTCAGCCTTGTGCGCTCTCCCCGAACCATGGACGTGCGCTACAACGCCATCGCCCAGAACTTTCTTGTAGCGGGCATGCTGGTCTGCGCTCTGGCCATAAAAGCCACCCGGCCATGATGCGCTTCACCTCCCGACCGGAAATATCCGTCATCCTGCCAACCTTCAACCGGGCGGGACTGCTCGAAAAGGCCATAGAGAGCGTTCTGTGCCAGTCCTTCCGGGACTGGGAACTGCTCGTGGTGGACGACGGCAGCTCCGACGCCACCTACGGGGTGGTGAACCGCTATCTCGAACGCTTCAGCGCCATCCGCTACCTGAAGCACAGCAACCGGAAACTCAACATGACGCGCAACGCCGGTATCCAGGCGGCCTTCGGCAGATGGATCACCTTTCTGGACAGCGACGACAGCTATCTGCCCCTGCATCTGGAAAGCCGGATGGATTTCATGAGGGAAAATCCGGAAACCGACCTGATTGTCGGAGGATTCCACACCGACGAAGAACTTTTTGTCAGGGACTGTTACAATCCCGAACAGATGATCGACATCCGGGAGTGCATTGTCGGGCCGACGCTCTTCGGGAAACGGGAGGTTTTTCTCGCACTCGACGGGTTCAAACCCCTCCCCTATGCCGGTGAAACCGAACTCTGGTCGAGGGCGGAGAGCATGTTCAGGCTGCGGAAAATCGAAGAACCGAAAACCTATATCTACACCCGCGCCGACGACAGCATCACGAAAAACTTCACCCCCTGAACCAGAGGACATGATCAGAAACATCACGGTTTACTGCAGCTCGAGCAACCAGGCGCCCGAGGCCTATTTCGAATGCGCGGCCAGGCTCGGCAAGGGCATGGCCGAACGAGGTATCGGACTGGTTTTCGGAGGCGGAAATGTAGGACTCATGGGATGCGTGGCCGATACCGTCATGCAGAGCGGCGGCACGGTTCGGGGCATCATCCCCCGTTTTCTCGAAGAGAAAGAGGTGGCGCATTACGGCATCTCTGAACTGTGCGTGGTTGAAACCATGCACGAGAGAAAAATGAAGCTCACCGAGTGGGGCGACGCCTTCGTGATTCTGCCGGGAGGGTTCGGCACCCTTGACGAACTGATGGAAATCATCACCTGGAAACACCTCGGCCACCACCGCAAACCCATTCTGCTGCTCAACTGCAACGGATTCTGGGAGCCGCTGCTCTCGTTTTTCGGACGTATCGCCGAAGAGGGCATGGTCGGGAAAAACCAGGACAGGTACTACACGGTATGCAGCACTCCCGAAGAGGTGTTCAGCGCGCTGGGGGAAGACGGACCATGAACCCTGAATGCCGCAACCGTCGGCCGCCGTCGCGCCTGCCGGAGTGAAGGAACCGCGAAGGCGCAAGGCATGTTACCATAGATACTTTCGGCAGACTCCGCCAAAGAAACTCCTGCGTTTTACGAAACCGTTACCAAAGCCCTGAAGCAACCGCCCCCTTTATGAGCAGCAACTACTACCCCGCTCTCGGCCTTACCCTGCTTGCCGGACTTTCCACAGGAATCGGCAGCCTGCTCGCCCTTATGGTGAACCATACCAACAAGAAGTTTCTCACCTTCGCCCTCGGCTTTTCGGCCGGCATCATGCTCTACGTCTCCTTTGTGGAAATCATGCCCCAGGCCGGCGTTACCGTGGCGCAGGAGATCGCCAAAAACACAGCCGGATGGATCACCACCACGGCATTTTTCGGCGGCATGCTTTTCATCTGGCTGATCGACCAGCTGGTGCCGGATTTCGAGAACCCGCACGAGATGTCGATGATCGGCACCCTCAACGCCGAACCTTCCGAAGAGGCGCGACTGCACCGCATGGGCATCTTCACGGCCGTAGCCATCGCCATCCACAATTTCCCTGAAGGCCTTGCCGTATTTTTCAGCGCGCTCTCCAATCCCGATCTCGGCATCGTTATCGCAGCCACCATCGCCCTGCACAACATCCCGGAGGGTATGGCGGTTGCCGTACCGATCTACTTCGCCACAAAAAGCCGGACGAGAGCATTCAGCTACTCGTTCCTCTCCGGTCTGGCCGAACCGCTCGGAGCCATTATCGGCTACACGCTGCTCAAGCCTTTTCTCAGCCCGCTGGTATTCGGCAGCGTCCTTGCCGGAGTGGCAGGCATCATGGTTTACATAGCACTCGACGAACTGCTTCCCGCAGCCGAAGAGTACGGCGAACACCACATCGCCATTTCAGGCCTCATTCTCGGCATGGGAGTCATGGCCGTAAGCCTGCTCCTGCTTGCATGAGAAGCCGGAAGTCCGGATTCGGCAGCCGGGAGAGTGCGAATCCCGGCTGCTGACGCATCCTTCTTTCAGTGGCAGTCGTGCCCCTGGCAGATCTGCTGTCCGGTCACTTTCGTCAGGGCGCCGCTGCTGAAACGTTTCAGCGCCTCGTCAGCCGTAGGGGCAAGCCCTGCCATGTAAACCCCGATGCCCGACATCTGCAGCCGCGAAGCCGCACGCGCCCCGATGCCGTTGCAGATAACGGCGGCAACACCCATTCCTGTAAATACATCCGCAGGAGTGCACTGACCGTGATCGTGCCGGCTGTCGCCATTAGCGGTAATCTCGAAAGCGCCGGTTTCGGTATCCGAAACGGCAAAAAAAGGAGCGCTTCCGAAATGGTCGCACACTTTTGAAGCCCGACCGGCACTCTCATCCAGTGGAATAACTACTCTCATACATTTTCTCCTTGACTGTTTTGTTGATCGAACGAAGCGCCATGACTATGATCGTGGCTGCGGTCATGATGAATACCTGCTCCGCCACCACATCCCTGACCTCTGCCCATTCCCTTGCCCTGACGGTCAAGTCCGGTTTTCAGACCCCGGCATCTTCCGCCTCCCATCCGGCCGCCACCGAATCCCTGGCCCGTCGAACGGCGGTGGATGTTTTCGCTTGCGCACGAAGGGCAAACTTCGGGTCGCGGCAAGCCGTGAGCCACACTCCACGCATGTCCGCAGGCGACACATCCGAACACTCTTTCTTCACTGACAACCATGATATTTCCTCCTGTTACGGTTAACTCTCTCCCATAAATCAGCATCTCTGCAATCTTACGCCTGGCCGAAGCGAGAATATTGCCGAAGGTCTGACGCGACACATGCATCTCACGGGCCGCAGCCTCCTGATAGAGCCCCTCGAGGTCGGCGAGCCGGATAGCCTCGAGTTCGTCAAGCGACATCTCCACCCCTTCGAGCCTCTCTTTCGGGCAGCCTGCCGGGCTGAAAACCCTGTAGGGCGGCTCGCCGCTCACCTTCCTGCACTTTACCGGTCTTGTCATACCTCTAATACGGATTGGCCGTTTCCCTCTTCAGTTATTAGCATATGCCAATAACATACAGCAAAAAAAATCGCCAGGCAAGCGACTGCAGACTTTTTTCCGACAAACTTCAGGCGGGGAGCCGGGCGTCTTCCGAAGGAGTATTTGAAAATATGCCGCTCTCCTGTTAACATATCTTTCTGATAGGCAACCCTCAACCCCATCCCCTTTACCGATGAGCGAACTGTCCGGCTACACCATCAGAACCATGACCCGCCCCGAACTCGATACCGTGGTCGAATGGGCCGCAAAAGAGGGCTGGAACCCAGGAACCGGCGATGCCGGCTGCTTTTACCGTACCGATCCGGAAGGATTTCTCGTCGGGCTGCTCGGCAACGAACCGGTTGCGGCCATCTCTGTGGTCAGATACGGCTCTTCGTCAGGATTTCTGGGTTTTTACCTTGTCCGCCCGGAGTATCGCGGCATGGGTCTGGGTCTCCGGATATGGCATGCCGGTCTGGCCCGGCTCGAAGGCCGTACGGCAGGACTCGACGGCGTGGTGGCCCAGCAGGAGAATTACCGGAAGTCCGGCTTCACCCCGGCATGGCGAAACATCCGCTACGAGGGAACGGGTGGAAACGAGGGAAGAAAACAGGGTATAAAGGGTGGAAGCATCGTGCCGATTTCGGAATTGCCTTTCGAAAAGCTGCTGGAATACGACCGCCACTGCTTCCCGGAGGAACGCAGGACATTCCTCGAATGCTGGGTCAACCGGCAGGGTTCCAGGGCGCTCGGCATCGTGGAAAACACGCGGATTGCCGGATATGGAGTCATCCGGCCCTGCCGCAACGGCTTCAGGATCGGCCCGCTCTTCGCCGACAGGGCAGATCTCGGCGAAGCGCTCTTCTCCGCCCTGAAGGCCCCGCTGCCTGCGGGAACGCCGTTTTTTCTCGACATTCCGGAGCCCAATTCGTCCGCGCTGGAAATGGCCGGGCAGCACCGGATGCGCCCTGTTTTCGAAACCTCCCGCATGTACCGGGGAGAACCGCCTGAACTCCCCCTCCGGAAAACGTTCGGCATCACCACCTTCGAGCTCGGCTGAGCGAAACCGGCGCTCCCGCGGCCGCCAAGCATTCAACCCGAAGCGGAAACCGCCGAAAGGTAGTCGGTTCCGAAATCGGTTCTCAGTTCTATCCACATGGGCAGATGATCGGACATCTGATAGGTCCTCCACTCCTTGTAGGAGAGCCGGTGCTCAGCTGTTTTCTCGGCATAGTGCCGTTCGTCCTCTCCGTCGGGATCGTCGGCTCCACAGCGGAACACATACCTGAAATAATCGAAAATGCCGGCATTGCCCACATCGATGAAGGTGGCCCCCGGATCCGGCGCAACGGGAGGCTGCCAGAAGGCGATCTGGTCGTACGCCTTGTCGCGGGCGGCGTTGCTTCCCGCGGGGATCCTCTGCAGCTGTTCGGGAACCCTGAATCCGTTCGAGTGCAGCGATTGCCAGGTTACGTGCTGCCTGCCGACAATGTTGAAATCGCCGAGCACAAAAAAGAAGTTTTCGGCATCGGAATCATGTTCGCTCTGGGCGCGCCGGGAAAGAAAACGGGTAAGTTTCCTGATCTCCTCGTTCCGCCGCTCCAGCCCCTCCCTGCCCTTTCCGTAGTATATATGGACGGTACAGAGTATGAATTTCAGCCACCCGGCCTGGAAGGTCACCAGAAAGGGCGAACGCGCGAACTGCAGGCCGACACCCGAAAGGGCATCGGCAGGCGGGCGCACCAGCGCCTGTTTCGACCACGTTTCATGGGACGAAAAGTCAAGCTCGACGCGGCCGTTTTCGCTCGAAACCGGAACTTCGGCAGCCCTGGGCAGCACAAGTGAACTGCCTTTTGGCAGCACGACCCTCGTACCTTCAGGCAGAGGAATCTCCAGATCGTGTTCAAGAAGGGTTCTCCCCCTGGACTTCACAACGGAAACCCCGCCGGGCTGAGAAAACGAAAAGCCTTCGGGAAACTCCACCTTCAGACCGGAGGCATCCCTGAAACAGATGGAAGGGGAATCGGTGACGACATCACTTTTGTCGAGCACCACTTCGCCGGCGATGCTGGTGAAACACACCCGTTTTTTCTGGTAGACGAACACCATGCGCTCACGGTTTCCCGAAGAGCCCTCGGTGACGTCGGTTGCGATAAAGCCCCACTCATCCTGACCGAGAAACTCCATCAGCACCTTCAGGGATCCAAGGTCCTCGCGAACCTCCTGCAGGGCGACAATGTCGAAGCGGGAGATAATTTCCGCAATGAAATAGAGCGACTCCTTGAGCCGTCCTCCATATTTTGGAGTATCGAACTCGCGGATGTTCCATGTGGCAAGCCTCAGCCATTGCCGCTTGTCCCTCTCTCCGGACCGGCGGGAGGGATCCTCGCCTGAAGCGTCGGCTATATGCTCGTCCAGTGCTGCACGCAGGACAAGCAGTTTCTCTGCGGTTCTTTTTTTCCAGGCCCTGATGTGCCCGGCGTCGTTTTTCCTGATCCTGAGCGACGAGTAGACCGGCATAACGCCCTCCTGCATGGCTGTTGCGGGGGTTCCAGGAACCCTGTTGAAGATTATCTTGTTATCATTTGTTAAAATACGAATGTAACCGGAGTTTTTTCCCGACCGCGGTGCATTCGAAAAGGCGGGAAATTAAACACAAGAACCGATGCAATATAAAGAGGTAAACATGGAGGCGGCAAAACGGATCGCTCTCGTGGCACACGACAACAAAAAAGCGGATCTGCTTGCCTGGGCGAAATTCAACCGCGACCTGCTGGAACAGCACACGCTCTATGCCACGGGAACGACAGGCAGCGTTTTCGAGCGTGAGCTTGGCCTCACGGTGCACAAACTCATGAGCGGGCCTCTCGGAGGCGACCAGCAGATAGGCGCACGGATCGCCGGCAGTGAAATTGATTTTCTGATCTTTTTCTGGGATCCACTGGAGCCGCAGCCACACGACCCGGATGTGAAGGCGCTCCTGCGCATGGCAGTGGTCTGGAACATTCCGACAGCCTGCAACCGGGCGACCGCCGATTTCATGATCTCCTCTCCCCTGATGGACCGCGACTACAACCGGCAGGTTCCTGATTACGATTTCTACACCAGCCGCCTCCAGAATCCGGATGCCTGAAGAGCGAAAAAAAACGCAACGGAAGCAAACCATGAACAGAGAACCAGAGCGCGAAGCACTGAAAACACGCTACCTCCCGATCGTCACCGAAATGGTCGATCGCTGGGCTGAAGGAAAACCCCTCAACCCCGAATCCGGCAGGGCGAACGGCTACTACCGCCTCACCGGCTGGCTGCTCGACTATGTCGTCGAGCACAAAGGTCTCCCCGGAGGGATTCACGCCATGCCGGAAGGACGCGACCGGTTCAATCGCGCAGAGCCATCGTTCCCGGTGGATTTCGACACCCTTACCGAAGGATTCTCCCTTCCGGAATGATATCCCTTTCCCTTACTCCCCGGGCACCTGTGCGAGCGTCTCGACAAGAAAATCCCAGAATTTTCCGACTGAAAGCATGTCGACCTTTTCATCCGGGGAGTGGGGATAACGGATGGTGGGGCCGAAGGAGATCATGTCGAGCAGAGGATAGGCGGCGCCGATGATCCCGCACTCCAGACCGGCGTGCACCGCCCTGACTTCCGGAGTTGTCCCGAATTTTCCGATATAGGTATCCCGCATGCGCTTCAGGATCGGCGAGGCGGGCTCGGGCTTCCAGCCGGGATACCCCCCGTCGAACACAACTGCCGCACCGGCCAGGCCGAAAAGGCTCCTCATCATGGCCGCAAGATCTTCCATGGCGGAATCGACCGAACTTCTCAGCAGACACTCTACCTGAATCGATCCATTGCCGGATTTCACGATGGCCAGATTGCTCGAGGTCTCTACCAGCCCGGCCATCAGGGAGCTCATGCGCATCACGCCGTCCGGACATGCCCGGAGAGCATCCAGCAAACGGCCGAAAACCTCCTCCTCGACAACCCGGCCGGGAAGTGCCGCAGGAACCGCCTCGATCTGCAGCCCGGGATCGGCGATCGAAAGCTCGGTTTTTATTGCCGCCGCGAGCACGGCAAACTCTTCGAGAAAACTGTCCGCCTGCGAAGCAGGAACGGCTGCCGTGGCCATCGATTCACGAGGAATGGCGTTGCGGAGGCTGCCGCCCTCGATCGAGCCGAGAAGCAGCCCGTGACGGAGATAACCATCCTGCAGCACCCGGTTCATGATCTTGTTGGCGTTGCCGCGGCCAAGGCTGATATCCATGCCGCTGTGACCACCCCGCAACCCCCTGACCGCAATCATGAAACCCGTGTAACCGTCCGGAACCGCCTGTTCGCCGTACGTGAAGGTCATCGTCGCATCGAGACCCCCTGCACAGCCGATGAAGAGTTCCCCCTCGTCTTCCGAATCGAGGTTCATGAGAATCTCCCCGCGAAGCAGGCCCGGCTTCAGTCCCATGGCCCCGCTCATGCCACTCTCCTCTTCGACGGTAAAAAGCGCCTCAAGCGGCCCGTGCCGCAGCGAGTCCGACTCCAGTACGGCCATCGCTGCAGCCACCCCCATGCCGTTGTCGGCGCCGAGCGTCGTGCCGCGGGCACGCACCCACCCGCCGTCGATGACGGGCTCTATGGGATCGCGGAGGAAATCATGCTGCGAACCGGAGTTCTTCTGCGGCACCATGTCGAGATGGGCCTGAAGGATCACTCCCCTGCGATCTTCCATGCCCGGTGTAGCTGGTTTGCGAATGATGAGGTTCCCCGCGTCGTCGATGGTTGTATCCAGACCGAGACGCTGTGCGAAATCCGCGATGAACTCCCTGATTTTCTCCTCATGCCCCGAAGCGTGCGGAATCCCGGCAAGACTGCTGAAATGACGCCACACCTCCCGCGGGTTCAGCTCCCTGATATCGTTGCTCATGATGCTTGACCTCCCCTGAATACAGTGGTTCCTGATGCCTCCATGTTTATTGCAATATACGCCCGCGGCGCTCATTACAAACCGGGCCGGAACCCTGAAATTCCGGAAGAGAGGAGAGACGCCCTTTCTCCCTCTGCGCCAGGAAGAGCCCCGGCCGCCAGGGAGCGTTTTAGACGGCTTGCGCGTTTTTATCGGTATACGGCAAGCCTCCGTTGCCGACGGTCAACCGGAAACATCCAGACAACCTCCTGCGATGACACTTGTTTTCGTCTACAACTCAGACAGCGGCCCCATCAGCGGACTGCTCGACATAGGGCACAAGATTCTCAGCCCCGGCACCTACCAGTGCAGCCTCTGCAGCCTCACGCACGACGCCTTTTCCGAAAAGGAGGGGTGGCGGGCGTTCCGGAAAAGCGTCGGCATGCCTATGGAATTTCTCCACCGCGACGAGTTCGAAGAAAAATACGGCATCAGCCACCCCTATCCGGTAATCCTCATAAAAAACGGCGACATGAGGGTGCTGATGAAAAAGGAGGAGATCGATGGCATCGAAACCCTGGAACAGCTCATCGAAACGGTAAGGAAAGCCATGAACAAAAATGCCTGAGCCCCCGAACGGCGACGATTTTCCTGAGCGAAGGTGAAGGTTTATTGATCCCGAAAGTATTCCTGCGGGTGTTATTGTGTTATATTTACCTTCATAACGGCATGGTTGCCGCACGCGTTCCGCCTGGGAGACACGCACGAAAAATCCCGCAGGCAGAACCTTTCTTTTCCCATAAAAACACAGACATCTATGGCAAACAGCAACGGCGTTTTTTCAGACCTCTTCAATGCGGTCGGCAGCCCTGTCCAGAACGCAGCCGATGCGCTCGGCAGCGGCGTCTCTTCAGCGGTCACCCTGGTCGAGTCCTGCACCAATCTCTGTGCGACACTCCTCACCAGCTCGGTCAACACAGCCTCCCGGATCGTTCAGGACGTCGCAAAAGGCATCAGTTCGGCCACCACACCGAAACCGTAACCGCACGCATGCAAGCAGCCGCCCCGCAGCCGTCCGGCGAAGGGCGGCTGTACGCGATAGTCCTCTTCTTCTGCACACCCGTCACTCCTCCGATGCCCGCTCCTTGAAGATCACGCCCGCCATGGCCTCCTCCCAGATGGCTCCGTACCTTGCTTTTTCGGTATCCGAAAAGCGGATGGAACCGGCAAGGAACCATGAACCCGGATGTTTCCGGGTATCGTCGCCCTCACGGGTGCCCAGGTGCAGAAGCTCGCTCACCCTGCCGTCCCCGCCTCGAACAACCCGCCAGCTCCCTGAAATGTAGTGATCGGCATTGGCGGCCACCAGATCGAGCACCTCCAGAAGCTCCGCCTCTTCGCTGTCGCCGCGCAGGTCGAGCGATCCGTAGGCGTAAGCCAGGGAGTTCATCGAGTCGAGCACGAAGCGGATATACTTGTTGCGCACCATGTGGTGCATCTCCAGATCGTCGAGCAGGTAGATGAACTGGCGTCCGTCTCCCCCGACGCCTGAAATCGAGCGGGGCAGGATGCCGTACTCTCCGGCAAGACTCGAATACCACTGGGAGTATTCCTCGAAAAGATCGGCAAGAAGCTCTCTGGATGCGGTGGTTTCCATAAGGCTGGCTGATGGCTTGATAAAATATGTTACGAAGCACCGGCTGACCGGTTCCGGCAAGATAGGCATCACGAAAGAGATTCCGGCATGAACGTTTTCCCCGGCGCAGCGCTGAAACTGGAAAATAGCCCGGAAAACCCTATAATGAAGGAACCCGTACCGAAACATTCTTTTATGAAACGCTCCGGCGCAAGCATCATTTTCCTCAACAGCCGCAGCGAGGTGCTGCTGCTCCTCAGGGATAACCGGCCCGACATCCCCTATCCGGACATGTGGGACCTGCCCGGCGGCCACGTCGAAGAGCACGAGACTCCCGAATCGTGCATCGTGCGGGAGATGCTGGAGGAGATCGAAACCGACGTCTCGGGGTGCCGTCCTCACGCGGTCTACGACTTCCCCGACCGGATCGAGCACATTTTCCTGATGGAGCTGGAGCTGCCGGCCGAGGCCATTACCCTGCACGAGGGCCAGCGCCTCAGGTGGTTCACGGCTCACGAACTGGACCGGCTTCCGCTCGCATACGGTTTCGACCTGGTGCTGCAGGACTTTTTCACCGCTCTGCGCCAGAACGCCGGGTAAGGACGAGGCCGTTCCGGAAGCATGTTTCCGACCCTCCGGGAAACGTTGTCCTGACCGGAAAGCAGTGGCGCACCCCAGGAACAGACCCCAACGAATCCGAAACCATAAACGCACGCCGCCATGAACCGCAAAACCATCGAAACCTGCCGTTCATTCCTCAAGGACACCATACGCCAGGCAGTCAACTTCTCCGAAACCGACCAGAACCGCCACATCCCCCCGCCACCGGTACAAAAGCCTTATGCGCCTGATGCCAAACGCATCGATCTGCCCCGTGTGGAAACCCTGCGGGAGATCGGCCCTGTCGACCTCAGAACGGCCATCGCCCGGCGGAAAAGCTGCCGCACCTACAGCGACGCTCCGCTCTCCCTCGAAGAGCTCTCCTTCCTGCTCTGGGCAACCCAGGGGGTAAAGCTGAAACTCGATGCCGGGCACGCCCTGAGGACGGTACCTTCGGCCGGATGCCGGCACGCATTCGAAACCTACCTCGCGGTAATACGCGTCTCCGGTCTCGAAAAAGGGATGTACCGCTACCTCCCGCTCGAACACCAGCTCCTGTTCGAGTTCAGCGAGGAAAACCTGGAACAGAGGATCAAGAGAGCCGCACTCGGCCAGTCCTTCGCCGGAGAGGCCGCCGTCACCTTCATCTGGGCCGTTATTCCCTACCGCATGGAGTGGCGCTACGGGCTTGCCGGACACAAGGTCATCGCCCTCGACGCCGGCCACGTGTGCCAGAACCTCTATCTCGCCTGCGAAGCCTTTGGCGCCGGCACCTGCGCCATCGCAGCCTACGACCAGGCCGCAATGGACAGTCTGCTCGGGGTGGACGGAAAGGAGGAGTTCACCATCTACCTCGCCCCCGTCGGCAGAAAACCGTAACGGTTTGCTATACGTGGATGAAAGGAGCCGGTTTGCCCGCGGCGTGCCGCCGGAGCCATCCGATGCAAAAGAACAGCCCTCCCATGGTTTGTGAAGATCTGAAGTAGAAAACAAACCAGCAGGCAAACAGGCCGAAAAGATAGCTCTCGTGAACATGCAGAACGGTCGCTCCGATTGCCAGAAGCGAAAACAGCAGGGAGATGGCCATGATGATCAGAACCGAACCCGAATGGCCGAAACCCATATCCCTGAGCAGGTGATGGAAGTGGGTCTTGTCGGGCATGAACGGGCTTTTGCCGTTCATGATCCGTTTTGTCATGACAACAAGCGTATCGGTAACCGGAACAGCCAGGACAAGCAGCACGGTAACGGGAAAGACGACGCTTCCCGGCTTCTGGCTCAGCTCCACGGCCAGGAACGCGAGCACGAAGCCGATGGTCATGCTGCCGGCGTCACCCATGAACAGACGGGAAGGATGCCAGTTGAAACGAAGGAAAGCCGCCAGCGCTCCGGCAAAGGCGATACCGAGAAACATGAAGGAGGGCATGCCGTTCAGCCAGGCAAGCACGGCAAATGAAATAAAGGCGAGAAGCGACGTCGTGCCGGCAAGTCCATCGAGCCCGTCGATCATGTTCACGGCATTGATAACGCCGAGCGTACAGAAAATCGTGACCGGAACGACCAGCAGGCCCGTCTCGATGACGCCCAATCCCAGAATATTGCCGAAAGAGCGAAGATGCATACCCGGAAAGTAGTGCATGACGATCACCGTCGCCGTAATCTGAACGATGAAGCGCCACTTGAAACTTATGTCGAAACGGTCGTCGAGAACGCCGACGCCAAGTATCAGCAGAATGGAAATGATGAGGCTCATGTACTTGATTACCGGAAAGAAAAGCAGCAGCGCAACCAGAACGCCCGCAACGATGCCGAGCCCTCCGACGAGGGGTTTCGCCTCGGAGTGCACTTTGCGGTTGTTGTCGGGCATATCGAGCAGCCTGAACTTTTCGGCAAATCCCGACAAGCCGTAAATTGAAGCGTAGGCCACGAACAGGGAGACCAGATATATCCGGGTCTGTTCGAATGAAGCCGTCAACACCCTGCTCCACCAGGGATCGTAGGTAGCTCCGAAAGAGAAGTTTCCGATAGCGGATAATCCCGCAAGAAAGAGACCCAGAGCCAGAATGAGAAAATATTTGAACATGGGGATGGTCGTTCAGGGTTGCGACGCCGATGCTGCCTGTATGGCTGCAATAACTGTGCCGCGGTTTCCCTGTAACAACGCAAACGGTTCTAAATCAGTGAGTTGGCTCTGTTTTTGTCGCATGCGCCTCGCTTGCCGTTGCCCTCTTTGTGCGGACAACCGATCCACTATGAAACAGATGAGGCACTCTGCCCCGGGTGCGCCGTAAATCCGGGAAACGTACGGCAGAAAGCGAGAGGAACCATACAGACAGGATTGCTCATGGAAGCGGCAGATCTTTCGAAATGCAGGAAGCCGGTATTCTTGACCGGAACGGGAATGTCTGCCGAAAGCGGCGTGCCGGCATACAGGGAAAAGGAGGATTCGGGAGCATACTGCATCGAAATCAATCCGGAACCATCGAGTGCCAGATGCTGCCATCGCATCATACGGGAAGAGGCCGGAAAGGTGCTTCCCGAACTCTTCTCCGCAGGATGAAACGAAGACTCTCCTTCACGTGGCACGATGGCAAAAAAGAGAGCCGTCCGCACCTTCGCTAACTGTTCGTTCAGCGCTCCGGGGAAAGGGGCTTTAGCCCGCCGTAGCCCGCGCCCTTCCACCGTCCGGGATGAAAATCCGCAATATCGATCTTGCCGTAGTGCTTTGGAGAGGTAAAGACATCTTTTTCAACCTTCTCGGGTTCCGAGACGTGAAAACGCTCCTCCTCGACCCTGACGAGCTGCCACGTCCTGTCCCTGCGGGAATAGTTGAAGGTATAATTCACGCTCCAGCGCCATGCGCTGCCACCGTAGTGACAGACGGTAAAGGTTTTCAGACCGGCGCCGACATCCATGAACGGGTCACCCATCACGCCTCCGCAGGTAGAGCAGTAGACGATATCGTCGTTGCGTTTTACAAGCAGGAGCGCTCCTCCCTGCTGCCGGATAAGGATCAGCAGCGGTCGCTGGCCGACCTCGATTTCAGGATCGGTGCTCCGGGCTTTCTGCCGTTCCAGCACGAGAATGAAGTCCTTAAGGCCGTCCCCGTCGAGATCCGCTTCCGAGAGCGTGAGCGGTCGCGTACCTTTTTCCACGAACACCCTCACCTCACGGGGCAGGTCCTGCATGGAAGGGTATAAAACCGGATAGTCTCCTGCCGACACATCCGTTGAACGGAAAAGAACGAAGAGTGCCATGCAGGCAAGAACCGGAAAACATGTCGATAGTCGCATCGTCATCGGTAAATTGTTCTGGAATCCGCTGTCTGGAAATCGTTCAGAGGCCAGACCGCGTCCATATCTGTCGGGCCGCGTAATTCCCGCTCTTGAGAGCCATGGAGAGCAGCTCGATCCTGTCGGGTACGACCTCGATCATCATGCCGAACCAGTGTTCGGCCCATGCATCGGGACGCCCGAAAAGCCCGAACGCCTCCATGAACCCTGGGTCCTGCTTGCCGAGCAGCCTGCCTCGCCCCCTGATCTGCAGACCGGTGATATCGTGGATATCGTCGGAAAACTCGGATTTCGGAT
>NZ_JBAWHG010000020.1:0-2523 GCF_049593655.1 Chlorobium sp. | reverse complement strand
CTGTACCAGATAGGCTCCGTTCTGTAGCGTTTGCAACAAAGCGGTGGCACCCCCATGCGTGACGGCAAAAAAGCATGCAGGAGATGATGCGGGTATTCCGGCGCGTCATGTCCCGCTCTTCGCGGCATTGGCCCTTGCGGTTACGGATTCGCGGATTCTCCCCCGTCGGCGTTCACCACGCGGGAGATGATGGTGCATGCGCGAATGTGCACGAGATTCGGTTTCTGAGCGGCGAGCCCCCTTGTTGGGGGCTTTGCTGTATGGATGACAGCCTTGAAAGTAAGGCTGCTTGCCACTCAATGAATGAGGATGTCAAGTTTTTTGCCCAGCGCCTCGGCGTAGTTGACAAGGGTGGAGAGCTTGACATCTTCGGCATGGTTTTCGATGCGGGAAATTGCCGACTTGTGGGTTTTCAGCTTCTTTGCAACCTCTACCTGGGACATGCCGGTATTGAGTCGGGCCTGTTTGAGCATGACGCCGATGCGGAAATTCCGGTACCCTTCGTCATAGCCTTCGGCAAAGCCGGGGCTGGTGGCTTTCTGTTCGTCGATGAACGCCTGCAGTTCATCAATGTTCCTGTCGTTTTTCATAGTCTTTTTTTCTCTGTTCTGCCAGCGCGATCTCCTGCGCCGGAGTCTTTTGTGATTTTTTGGAAAAGCCGTTGGTCAATACGACAAGGTTTCCTTCATGCATGAACCCTAACAGCCTGACGGCATTGCCTCCTTGTGAGGAGCGCACCTCCCATATTCCGTCTGTATTCTGGAGTTTCTTGAAATACTCCTTAGGAACAATCTGATCTCTTTCTTGCCTCGTACCCGGAGTGTGGCAGGGCACTGGTCTTTTCCGACCACCCATATGCCGACCTTCCTGAACAAAAAATCACGTTTCTGCCGCTTTACAGCGCTTTTGCCGTCACCAGAAAAGAGCAGTGTGAAAAAATGCCGCTCTTGCTCTTCGCGGCACTGGGCCCTTTCGGTTACGGATTCGCCCGCTTCAGCAACAGAACCTTGCTTCTGAAAAGCAAGAATTTCATCACGTTAGTTTACGTAGTTGTGAACGTTATATAATGGTTGCGCCCTGAGTTAGCGACAGCATGGCACAATAGATGGCATCCTGAGTTAGAATATATGGAGGACACCGTAGTGTAACCCATAGAAAAGGAGGATGTTATGCAAACCGAAGCTGAAAGACTGGCCTTGTATCGGCAATTGCGCGTTGAAATACGAGGTTCTGATCGACATCTGATTGTCGGCATTGATATTGCCAAGGAAAAGCATCGTGCGTTTTTCGGTACGGCTACCGGTAAGGTGCTGTGCTCGCAGTTCAGCTTCCCTAACAACCGGGAAGGATTTGAATTGCTCCTTTCCAGAGCAGAACAGTTGCGGTTGCAGCAGCAGCTCGATACCGTGGTTTTCGGTGTGGAACCAACCGCCAACTATCACAAGCCACTGGCTGATTATCTGGTACGAGAAGGGATGCAAGTCGTTCAGGTATCGGGGGTGGCCGTCAAACAGAATCGAGAGTTGCTTGATGGCCGGTGGGACAAACATGATCGGAAAGACGCAGCCAATGTTGCTGACCTGATTGCTCAAGGTAAATGTCAGTTTTACGAGTACCCGAGCATGGAGATACGGCAACTCCGGGAGCTGCTGAGTCTGAAGCACAAGTTCAAAAAGGAGGAGCAGCGGCTCAAAACCCGCATCAGAAACAATCTGCTGGCGCAGTTCTTTCCTGAAATGGATCAGTTCATCAATACCTGCCAGCAGGATACGTTAGCCGTCATCGGCACCTGCTGTTCTCCTGAACAGATCAGCGAACTGGATTATGCATCGTTCTTTGCAAAGGTTGTCCCTGTCTATAAAGGCAAACGGCAGGAAGCGCATCTGTACCGGATCTGGGAAGCCGCCCATGGTTCTATCGGATGCAAGACTGGTGAACTGGCGATCTATGAGGGTCAGTTGCTCACCCGGCAACTCCAGAACGTTCGGCAGCTCATTCGGGAGATCGAAGAACGCATCGAAACACTTTGTTCGGGCCTTGCAGAGTATCCTTATGTACTCAGTATTCCGGGTGTCGGACCCGATATCTCTTCCAAGCTGCTGGCCTATATCGGTGATCCGCACCGTTTCGAAACAGTAAGCCAGGTCATCAAGCTGGCAGGACTTGATCTGAGTGCATCGAGAAGCGGTAAACCGGCCATGAAAGCAACGCCGGTGATATCGAAACGTGGTAATGCCGATCTGCGCTACGCACTGTGTCAGGCAGCAGTCGTCGCCTCGACGCGGAACACCTTTTTCAGATGCTGGTTTGCCAAACAACTCAAAGGACGTGAGCGGGAACAAGGAATGGTGGGCATTCTTCGGGTAAAGCTGGCAGCAAAGCTGCTCGGCATCGCTTGGACTCTGATGAAAAACAAGGAAATGTTTGCCTATGAAAAACTGAACAACTGCTGACAAACGGCTGTCTTGGCAGCGATTCGGCGGAGAGGAGCCCGTTTTAGCGAACGTTGAGGCGCTGACCTCG
>NZ_JBAWHG010000019.1:0-3045 GCF_049593655.1 Chlorobium sp. | reverse complement strand
TGAGAAAAACATGAACAGGCAAGCCGTCTTTATTTCGAACCACCGATACGGAAATATATCGAGGTATTAGCAAATCTTACAGAAACAGAAATTCAAGAGATTATAAACATTTTAGGCGATCAATCGTCAGAAATTATAGCGGCATTCAAGGATTTCTCAAGTACCATGAGAGAGTTTAGAGTAATCAGAGGTGGCAACTGCCATTATTCTTCTACGATGGACGCCTTTGCAGTTTTCGCACGACAGCTTATCGATACTGATCCAAGTCTTTTTGAAGCGATATATGAAAAAGCACGAGAGATAGATCGGAGGGAAATCGAAGAATAGGTTCGAAACCGAACCTAAATAGGTTGAAGCGAATGGTTGCATAAAACCTGGAGCCGTTCTTCAGCATGCGAAATTCTATGATACATAAAGCCCGTCGCGAGACGGGCTTTGGCATTTTCGGGCGGGGGAGGGAATCACTCCCCGGCGGTCTTGAATTCGGAGGTGGCGTGGAATTCCAGTTCGGGGTAGTCCTCGCGTGCGACCTTCAGCATCCATTCGCTTTCGGCAAGGAACACCGGGTGGTCTTCGCGGTCGAGGGCTATGGCTGTCGATTTGCGCCGGATGAACTCCTCGAGCTGCTCCTTGTTGTCGCTGGTTATCCAGAACGCCTTGTGGTAGCGGAGCGGCGTGAAGTCGCACTGGGCTCCGTACTCGTGTTCGAGGCGGAACTTGATGACGTCGAACTGCAGTTCGCCCACCGTTCCGACGATCTTGCGGCTGCCGTACTGCACGAAGAGCTGCGCAACACCCTCTTCGGTGAGCTGACGGATGCCCTTGTCGAGCTGCTTGGTCTTGAGCGGGTCGCGGTTTTCGAGCACCTTGAAGATTTCCGGCGAAAAGCTCGGAATGCCCCGGAACTGCAGATCCTCGCCTTCGGTGAGCGTGTCGCCGATTTTCAGCGAACCGTTGTCGTACAGGCCGATCACATCCCCCGGCCAGGCTTCGTCGATCACGCTTTTTTCGTTGGCCATGAACTGCGTGGGGCTGGAGAACCGGATTTTCTTGCCGAGGCGGGTGTGGTGGTAGAACTTGTTGCGCTCGAACTTGCCTGAACAGATTCTGAAAAAGGCGGTCCGGTCGCGGTGGTTGGGGTCGAGATTGGCGTGGATCTTGAAGACGAAACCGGTCAGGGCCTCTTCCGAAGCTTTCACCACCCTCTGGGCGGCCTCGCGCTCGTGCGGCGACGGGGCGATCTGCAGGAACGTTTCAAGCAGCTCCTGCACGCCGAAGTTGTTGATGGCGCTGCCGAAAAAGACCGGCGCCAGCAGGCCATCGCGGTAGAGATCGGGGCTGAAAGGCTCGTAAACGCCCTCTATCAGGGTGACCTCCTCCCTCAGCCTTTCGCAGAAGCTTTCCGGAATCCATTTTTCCAGTTCCGGATCCTCGGGACTCTTGATCTTGATGAGCGTTTCGGAGATTCTGGTGGCATTGGCCTCGAACAGGTTCAGCTCTCTCCTATAGAGATTGTAGACTCCTTTGAAGGTCTGGCCCTGGCTGATCGGCCAGGTGAGCGGCCGGACCTGTATCTGCAGCTTGTGTTCGAGTTCGTCGAGCAGCTCGAAGGTGTTCTTGCCTTCGCGGTCCATCTTGTTGACGAAGATGATGACCGGCGTATTGCGCATCGAGCAGACCTCCATGAGGCGCTCGGTCTGGGCCTCGACGCCCTTGACGCAGTCGACGACGAGGATGACGCTGTCTACGGCCGTGAGGGTGCGGTAGGTGTCTTCGGCAAAGTCCTTGTGGCCGGGTGTGTCGAGAATGTTGACCCTTCTTCCTTTGTATTCGAAACCCATCACCGAGGTGGCAACCGAAATGCCCCGCTGCTTCTCGATTTCCATGAAGTCGCTGGTGGCCGTCTTGCGGATCTTGTTGCTCTTGACCGCACCGGCAGTCTGGATGGCGCCGCCGAAAAGCAGGAACTTCTCGGTAAGGGTGGTTTTGCCGGCATCAGGGTGGCTGATGATGGCAAAGGTTTTCCGTTTTGCGGTTTCCTTGTTCAAGGCTGCGTCCATGCTGTGCTATTGTGTTTCCGGCGTGCCGGGGAGGTGAAAAATCGCTGTAAGGCGCAAAGATACGAAGATAGGGGGTAAAAAAAGAATCGGCGGGTTCATGCTCTTAGCGAACAATACCGTATTTTTAGGCTTGATCTTACGTTAACAGCTTTTTACCCTTAATTCCATTCCGGAGGCAGCGTGAGCGGATTTGAAAAACTTCTCGATACCATCAGCGGGTATGTGTGGGGTGTGCCCCTGCTGGCCGTGTTGTTCGGCACCCATCTGTTTCTTACGTTCAGGCTCGGATTCATCCAGAAACACACCTTCAGCGCCATCCGGCTTTCGCTGACAAGGACCAGCGAGGGGGCCGGAGAGATCAGCCATTTCGGCGCGCTCGTGACGGCGCTTGCCGCCACCATCGGCACCGGCAATATTGTCGGCGTCGCTACGGCCGTAGCCGCCGGAGGCCCCGGAGCGGTGCTCTGGATGTGGCTTACCGGCGTGTTCGGCATTGCTACCAAGTATTCCGAGGCGCTGCTTTCGGTGAAGTACCGGGTTGTCGGAGAAGATGGTTCGGTTGCCGGAGGCCCGATGTACGTGCTCGAAAAAGCCATGAACCTGAAGTGGCTTGCCGTGCTGTTCGCCGTATTTACAGCTGTTGCGGCATTCGGTATCGGCAATATGGTGCAGGCCAACTCCATTGCCGCGATGGTCGAGACCAACTTCAATATCTCTCCGTGGATTACCGGCATACTCCTTACGGTGTTCACTGCGGTGGTGATCATCGGCGGAATCAAGTCGATCGCGAAGGTTTGCGAATACCTTGTTCCCGTGATGGCCTTGCTCTATGTAGCCGGCTGCATCGTGCTGCTTTTTCTTCGTCAGGATACGCTGCCCGAAACCCTGCAGCTTATCTTTTCGTCTGCCTTCACCGGTCAGGCGGCTCTTGGCGGTTTCGCCGGCGCCGGAGTGAAGGAGGCCATGCGCTTCGGTATCGCTCGCG
>NZ_JBAWHG010000018.1:0-29579 GCF_049593655.1 Chlorobium sp. | reverse complement strand
CCTGCAGAATCGCTTCCGCATGCCCGAGGATGGCTTCGAGCGCTTCATAGGATGCTTCGGGCCGGGTGAAGCGGACCATTTCGACCTTGTTGAACTGGTGGACCCGCAGAAACCCCCGGGTGTCTTTCCCGTAGCTTCCCGCCTCCCTTCTGAAGCAGGCCGAGTAGGCAGCATAGGCTACCGGCAGGTCTGCGGCTTCAAGCATCTCTCCGCGGTGCAGGTTGGTTACCGGGACCTCTGCGGTCGGAATGGCGTAAAGCCCGTCCTCCTCGATGGTGTAGACCTGGTCGGCGAATTTCGGCCACTGTCCTGTACCCCTGAGCGATTCGCGGTTGACCAGAAAGGGCGGAAAGATTTCCGTATATCCGTGACGGGAGGTGTGCGTGTCGAGCATGAAGTTGATGAGCGAGCGTTCCAGCCGTGCACCCTTTCCGGTATAGACCGGGAAGCCGGCGCCTCCGACCTTTGCCCCCCTTTCGAAGTCGAGGATGCCGAGTGATTTACCGAGTTCGAGGTGGTTTTTCAGGACGAAATCGAGCTGGTAATCGAACGCGACAGCAGGTTTGCAGACGATGTTCTGTCCCGCATTTCTCCCTTCGGGTACCGATTGGTGCAGCCTGTTGGGCAGTGCGAGCAGGATATCCTCGATTGCCGCTTCGATAGTTTTCAGCATGGTGTCGCATGCCGAAATGTCTTCGGCGACCGACTTCATCTTTCCGATAAGCTCGTCCGCCGGACCGCTGCCGGATTTCTTCATATCGGCAACCTCGCGGGAAACCCTGTTGCGCAGGGCTTTCATATCGTCGGTCTGCTGCACCAGTTCGCGGCGCTGCCGGTCGAGATCGAGCAGCTCGGCAACCCTGGGGATCTCGCTTTCGAGCTGGCGAGCCCTGAGCATGGCCACGACCTCATCGGAACTCTGGCGGATGTAATTTATGTCAAGCATAATGGTTGTAGGTGTAAAAACGGGTTATGCCGGAAGCAGCGATTTGACGATCTGCTGGACTTTGCCTCCATCGGCTTTTCCTTTGAGGGCTTTCATGGCTTCGCCCATCACCCGCCCCATGTCCTTCATGGATGATGCGCCGGTTCTGGCAATAATAGCCTGTACGGTAGCGGTGATCTCGTCATCGGAGACCGGTTCGGGCAGGTACTCCTCGATAACGAGCAGTTCGGACTGTTCCGTTTCGGCAAGATCGGGACGATTTCCGGCGGTAAACTGCTCGATGGCGTCGCGGCGTTTTTTTGCCAGGCTGACCAGCACTTCGGTTTCCTGTTCTTCGGAGAGCGAGGCGGAGCCTCCTACCCGGATGGAGACCTCTTTTTCAAGCAGGGCTGCGCGAATGGAGCGGATGGCATTGAGGCGGGTTTTTTTTCCGCTTTTCAGGGACTCTTTAAGGTCCGCATCTATTTTTTCCTTTAAACTCATAAGTCGGCTCGATACGATAGTGTGTTTGCAAAGAAGTATCGGAAAATAAGGCAAAAACAGCTGCTTTCCCACAACTGCTTTTTCTTGGGGTGCCTCCGTTTTTTTTGTTCCGCGATCAGATTGACTCGTTCTTCCGAAAAGTCGGGATCGAAACCCTCATCCCGAAAGCTTTCGTGGCTCCGGTTTTCACGTTCCGTCCGGTTTGCATTTAAACCGCTCACGCAAAAAAAAGAGGCGTCTCCTCTGTTTCATTCGTTGATATCTCCTGCGACAGGACGGATAACCAGCTCCTCCACCGACGCTCTTTGCGGAAGAAAATAGGCGCCGGCAACCGCTTCTGCGATGTCCTCGGGCATCATCATCATGGCTTTCATTGTGTCGGAGACCTCTCCCCACATTGGCGTGTGGACCGCTCCGGGCATGACGTTGGTGATGCGCACACCGCACTCTCTGGCATAGAGACGGAGCGCCTCGACCAGCCCTTTCTGGGCGAATTTCGTCATGCTGTAAACGGAAGATGTTTTAAAGGCCTTTTCAGCGGCGACGGAGGTGATGAAAAAAATATGCCCCTTTCCCTGTTTTTCCATAACGGGAAAAAGCTTCTGGGTGAGAAAAAATGTGCCTTTCAGATTGGTTGCAACGGTGTAGTCGAAATCCTCTTCGGTAAGCTCGCAGAACGGTTTGAATCGCCCGACCCCGGCATTGTTGACGAGGCAGTCGATCCGTCCGTACCGGTCGATTACGGTTTCGGCAAGCCCTGTCGCCTGGGCTGTATCGGAAATGTCGGCCTGCATGACCAGGGCTTCAGCGCCCAGCGTCCTGCACTCCCCTGCGGCGGTTTCCAGATCGGCGCTGGTGCGCGAGGAAAGGAGCAGCAGCGGCCTGAATTCCGGGTTTTTGATGGTGTGTCTGGCGAACTCGAGCGCGATTGCTTTTCCGATACCTTTGCCGGCACCGGTGATAAGGATGATGGTTTTCATTATGTTAGTCCGGTTTTTTTTGAGCTGTTCACCGTAACGAAGGTATGTTCTTTTTTGTTTCTGTATGGTTTTAAAGTGTATTATTAGGGTGTTTATGTTCCAAAAAGTGAAATAAAAGAGCATAAAAGGAGGGGAAATGCCTATATTGCAGCATAGACAAGCAGCAATTTACACTTGCTGAACAGTTAATGATAAAGCCCCGAATTTATCATGGAAAGAAGTAAAGTCAAATGGTTCGACGGTAAAAAAGGGTACGGATTTATTTTGAATCCGATGGGCGGGGAAGATGTTTTTGTTCATTTTTCCGCTATTGTTTCCGAACAGACCTTCAAGGTGTTGAATCAGGATGCAGAGGTCGAGTTTGAGCTTGAAAAAACCCAGAAGGGCTATCAGGCAAAAAACGTCCGGGAACTTGGAGTGAAGACTGAAGAGGATGCAACTCAATCGGGCAGTCAGCTGTCGGTTGAAACCGTTTCCTGATCAGCAGGCCGGGCAGTGCATCTCCTCCGCTGCCGGGTTTTGTTTTTACCGCTTCTTTTTTTACCTGACGGGTTTCTGGCTGTAGTTTCATACAGCTCAAGGGTACTCCTGATGACTTTTCAAGTCGTTGGTTACGCTGTCGAATCCCTGTATCGTGCCGTTCGCTTCCGGTGAGCGGTGTGGGGGGTGTTTTTTTTGTTTTCCCGGTCGCGATGCCCGCTTTTTGTCGCTGTCCGAAGGTTCCTCTTCCTTCAGTTCAGCATGCCATGCTCCCTGAAACTGAACCAGTTCTCTTTTCCCACAATGACATGGTCGAGCAGCTCTATCTGCAGAATGGCCCCTGCCTGTTTGAGAATTCCCGTGACCTGCCGGTCTGCGCTGCTCGGTTCGATATCGCCGGATGGATGGTTATGGACGAGAATGATGGCGTGAGCGCTCTCGCGGATGGCGGACTTGAATACCTCCCTGGGGTGGATAAGGGATGCGTTCAGGGTGCCTACCGAAACGATCTCGTGCCGGATGATCCGGTTTTTGGTGTTGAGGTGCAGTACGAAAAGGTGCTCTTTTGTCTCGTCTGGAATTCGTCCGGTCATGTATTCGAAAACATCTTTTGCGGACTGGATTTTTCTGTTGCTGTTTTTCCTGAAATGAACCCGCTTGTTGAGTTCGAATACCGCCGCGATCTGCATGGCTTTTGCCTGGCCGATACCCCGGATTTTCTGCAGATCAGAGAGCGGGGCATCGGCAAGCTGTTCGAGGCCGTAAACGGCGATGAGCTCATTACAGGTATCGACGATGTTGAGATTTTTCGAACCGGATCGCAGGACGATCGCCAGCAGTTCCGAGGGGTTGAGCGACGAAGCTCCGTATCTGAGAAATCTTTCCCTGGGTCGGCTTTCGGGATCGAGATCGTGAATGCGCATGGCAGGCGAGTGGTGAATTGGCAGGCAATCGGTGGCATGGTGTGTGCCCTGAAGGGAAACATAATAAAAATATTGCTCTTTTTTTACGGATCTCCGGGAGAAAAAGACCCTCGAAATGAGTGCACCCCGTTATGTTCCGGGGCGCAGGATGACGGGTCAATCAGGGCACTCAGTACTCGAGTTCGGAGTCCGGTGTTACGCGCTGGCGGAAGACCCAGTAGCTCCATCCCTGATAGACGAGGACGATCGGGACGAAGATGGCTGCCACGATGGTCATGATCCCGAGCGTATAGTCCGAGGAGGAGCTGTTGTAAATGGTGAGGCTCCATTCGGGGTTGAGGCTCGAAACGAGTACTCTGGGGAAGAGGCCCATAAAGATCGTGACGGTCGAGAACGCGATGGCTACGGCGGTCATGACGAACGCCCATCCGGAAGCGTTCCTCCTGAGCAGCACGATCACCGAGAGCAGCGCGAGTACGCTGAATACCGGGATGATGCCGGGGTTCAGTCCAAGTCTCCGGAACAGGTCGGTTTCAATGAAGGTATAAATCGTAAATGCAAGGGAGAGCAGTGTTGCCGGAGCCCACACCTTTTTGGCAAGGTTCATGGCCCGTTCCCGAAGGATGCCGGTGGTTTTCAGGGTAAGGAATACCGCTCCGTGCAGGGTGAAGATGCAGAGGGATGCAAGTCCGCAGACCAGGGCATAGGGATTGAGCAGGTTGAAAAATCCGCCGGCATAGTTCATCGACTGGTCGATCGGTACGCCTCGGATGAAGTTCGCCAGTGCGACTCCCCACAGAAGGGCGGGAATGGCGCTGCCAGCGAAGATGCTCCAGTCCCAGAAACTGCGCCAGGCGGGGTTGTCGTGCTTGCTGCGGAACTCGAATGCGACTCCGCGCATGATCAGTGCGACGAGCATGAGGAGCAGGGCAGGGTAGAACCCGCTGAAAAGCGTGGCATACCATTCGGGAAAAGCCGCGAACATCGCTCCACCGGCAGTGATGAGCCAGACTTCGTTGCCGTCCCAGAACGGTCCGATAGTGTTGATGACGGCGCGCCGTTCACGGTCGTCGGAACTCATGAACGGATGCAGGATGCCGACTCCGAAATCGAACCCTTCGAGAACGAAGAATCCGGTAAAGAGCACGGTAACCAGGATGAACCAGATTGTTTGCAGATCCATAGTTGTTCTCCTTCAGGGTTTACTGGGCAGCTTCCAGGCCTGCTGCGGCATATTTTTTCAAAAGGAACACATCGACGATCGTAAGCAGTCCGTAAATGATGAAGAATGCTGCTATCGAGAGAAGCAACTCTCCACTGCTGACTACCGATGCAGGAGAGACGGCATCCTCGGTTTTCAGAAGGCCGAAGACGATCCATGGCTGGCGGCCCATTTCGGCCAGAATCCACCCTGCCGAGTTTGCAATATAGGGCAACAGGAAGGACCAGAACATGATCGCTCCGAGCAGCGGAGAGAAGGTGTAGCTCTCCCGCATCACCTTGTAGAGAGCAACGATCGAAACCAGGAGCATCAGCGTTCCCGCACCGACCATGAACCGGAAGCTCCAGTATGCCGTGATTATGGAGGGGATGTAGTTGCCTCGCCCGTATTTGAGTTCATACTCCTTCTGCAGATCCTTGATGCCTTTCACTTCGCCTTCGAACGAGTTGTAGGCAAGGAAGGAGAGCATACCGGGAATGCGTATGGCGAAAACGTCTTTCAGCTCTTTTTCATTGCCGACCGTGAAGAGCGAGAAGCTGGCCGGATTCTCTGTTTCCCAAAGTGCTTCTGCAGCAGCGACTTTCATAGGCTGCGATTCGATAAGGTCCTGCATCTGGGTGTGGCCGGCCAGGGTGACCAGAATGGTACCTATAAATGCGTAGACGGCACCGAATTTCATCGAGGTTTCAAATGCACTGCGATCCTTCGAGCCTTTGACGAGGTGCCACGAGCTGACGGCGATGACCAGAAATCCTCCGGTAACAAGGCCACCGGCCAGCACATGGGGGAACTGCTTCCAGACATAGGGGTTAAAGAGCAGTGCCGCAAAGTCGGTCATTTCCGCTCTCGATCCGTCTGTGGCCATTTTGTAGCCGACCGGCGACTGCATGAAGGAGTTCGCAACGAGAATCCACAGGGCTGAAAGGTTCGAACCGATAGCGACCAGCCAGATCGAGGCTGCATGCAGGGCTTTGGGGAGCCTGTCCCAGCCGAAGACCCAGATGCCGAGAAAAACCGATTCAAGGAAAAAGGCGAGCAGCGCTTCTATGGCGAGCGGAACGCCGAAGATGTCGCCGACGAAACGAGAGTACTCGGACCAGTTCATGCCGAACTGAAACTCCATGACGATGCCGGTCACCACGCCGACAGCAAAGTTGATGAGGAAGAGCTTGCCCCAGAATTGCGTCAGCTTCCTGTACTTCTCGTTACCGGTTCTCACCCAGGCGGTTTCCATGATTGCCGTAAAAATGGAAAGGCCGAGGGTTAGCGGAACGAAAAAGAAGTGAAAGACGGAAGTGAAGGCGAACTGAAGCCGAGCCAGAAAGAGCGTGTCCATAAGGATCTCCTTGGCAATAGTTACATGAGGTATGGTAACAGTATTCATTATAATGAAATGCTGCTCCATTATAAAACAGGTCTAAAATAGTCTTTTTTTATTGCGATCCAAATGAGCGGAATGTTTTTTCCGGGATCGTTGCAGGGTGTCCCTTCTTTCATGCAGCAGGATCGAGCTTCAGAATGCCGACAGGGTGAAGTATATCCCGGTGAGGATCATGATGACGCCGGCAATGCGATAGAGGACTCTGCGGGACTTTTCACTGAAGAGGTGTATGGCCTTGCCGACAACCAGCAGGGATGGTACGGTGCCAAGACCGAAGCAGAGCATGATGAGACCTCCCCCGAGCAATCCCGCAGCGTGATTCTCTGCCTCCATGGCTGTGCGGGCAGCCGTTAGCAGTGCCGTGTAGGTAAGGCCGCAGGGCAGGAAGCCGAGCAATACTCCCATGGGGTAATAGGCACCGATAGAACGGGAGCCCCTGAAAAGGTTCATGAGCTTTCCGATGCGGGGCATGATCCATGAACAGCTGCTGATGGCCTTGCCTGCAGGCAGAATATCGAGTGTGGCAAGTCCCATCAGGATAATCGAGAGGCCGGCAAGTACCAAGATGGCGGTCTGGAACCGCTCGATGGATGCGGTCAGGAGGAGGAATGAGCCGGAGAGGCCTACGGCGGCGCCGAGAACGGTGTAGGTGGTTATTCTTCCTGCGTTGTAAAGCAGATGGTGCATCATGCCTTTGCGGTTCTCTCCCAGTGAATAGGCTGCCACGACGGGACCGCACATGCTGATGCAGTGGCCGAATCCTCCGGTAAGTCCGGTGATGAACATGGTGATTGCGGTATTGGCAAGAGCGCTCATCGTTTGGCGGATTTTCGGGTTTTATCTGCTGCTGGCTGGTTCAACTGTTCGTCATCGTCGTCGAGCATTCGGTATTTAGGCGCTTCGGGATCGTCGAACTGCCCGCTGCGGACCGCCCAGATGAAGAGCAGCCATGCAGCCGTTCCGAAGATGAACCCGATGATGATGAGGTAGAAGATGCTGTCCATGTGTCAAGTATGGGTTTTCTGCAGCCGCAGCGAATTGCCGACCACGATGAGCGAGCTCGACGCCATGAGCAGCGCGGCAACGATAGGGTGAAGCATGCCTGATACAGCAAAAGGCACGGCGGCAAGATTGTAGAGAAACGCCCAGGCGAGGTTCTGGCGAATGACCGAGAAACAGCGTTTTGAGTGTTCTATAAGAGTATCGACGAGGAGCAGCCTGTCGGTGAGTACGGCGACTCCCGCACTTTCAAGTGCGATGCCGGTAGCGCTGCCCAGTGTAACCCCTGTATCTGCTGCGGTAAGTGCCGGCGCGTCGTTGATGCCGTCGCCAACCATCATGACGGTTTCTCCCGCCGTCCTGAGCTTTTCGATGACCGCAGCCTTTCCGGCAGGCGACAGTCCGGCCTGCATGTCGGTTATACCGCACCGGGTGGCGATCCGGGCCGCCACTCCGGGGTTGTCGCCGGTCAGCATCATGATCTTCATTCCCCGGCGCTTCAGTGCCGAGAGCAGATCCGGAAGGTCGTCCCGTATCTCGTCGATAAGGCTGATCATGCCTGCAGGTTTGGTCCCGGTAGCGAGTATGACCACGGTTTTTCCTTCGTCCTCGAGTTGTTTTGCTTGTGCGTGCTGTTCCGGGGTGAGTTCCACCTGGTTTTGCCGCATGAAGGCAGGCGATCCGGCCAGCCATGCTTGATTCTGCAGGGTGCCGGAAACTCCCTGGCCAGGAAACGCCCGGAATGCTTCCACAGAAAGCAGTTCCCCGTTCCAGCCGGCAGCTATGGCTTTTCCTGCCGGATGTTCCGAAGCCGATTCCAGCGATGCGGCGTGCCGGAGCAGGTCCGGAGTGGTGCCGAAATCCACGATGTCGGTAATCGAGGGTTTGCCCCGGGTGATGGTGCCGGTTTTGTCGAATACCACGGTGGTGGTTTTCGAGACGGTTTCGAAGATATCCCCACCCTTGATGAGTACGCCCTCTTTTCCCGCAGCGGTCGATCCCACGAGAATGGCCAGGGGGGTGGCGAGGCCAAGCGCACAGGGGCAGGCGATCACGAGAACCGAAACGGCGTTCATGAGTGCGGTGACGGTAGTGCTGCCGCTGCTGATCCGGAAGAGGAACGTCAACAGCGCCAGCAGCAGGATAGCCGGGACAAAGTATCCTGCAACCCTGTCGGCAAGCTGCTGCACGGGTGCTTTGCGCGACTGGGCCTCTTCGACGGTTTTGATGATACCGGCGAGAAGCGTTGCTCCCGCATTTCCGCTGACGCGGGCAAGCAGCCGTCCGTTGCCGTTAACCGTGCCGGCAAAAATGCTGCTTCCTGGTGTTTTCATGACCGGAAGTGACTCTCCTGTCAGCATCGACTCGTTGATTTCCGCTTCTCCCTCGATGACGGTGCCGTCAAGCGGAATCTTCGCTCCAGGGATTATTTCGATGATGCTTCCGGGCGGTACCTGATCGAGCGAAACCATCTCCCGTTGCCTGTTTTCCCTCACCAGCAAAGCCTCCTGTGGCTGCAGCCCGGCAAGTGCGACGATGGCATTGCCTGCCTTGAGGCGCGAACCTGCCTCGATGAACCTTCCGAGCAGGATGAAGGTGATGATCATGGCGGAGGTATCGAAGAATACCTCTCCACCGAGCGGGATCATGGCGATGCTGTACAGGTAGGCCGAGAGCGCGCCAAGCGCCACGAGCAGATCCATGTTCGGGTTCAGCGAACGGATCGAGCGAACCGCTCCTGCAAGGAACGGGTAACCGGAATAGAGCACTACCGGAGTTGCCAGGGCCCAGGAGATCAACTGGAATGCAAGCCGGTACTCGTTTCCGATACCCTGAAAAAATCCCGCATACAGTGCGGCCACGATCAGCATGAGCTGCATGGAGAAGAACCCCGCTGTTCCGAACCGCAGCAGCAACTCCTGCTTTTCCCTGGCCAGACTTTCCGTTGTGCCGCCGCTTCGCAGGGGCCTGGCGGTATAACCGAGAGAGTGGAGCGTTTCGAGAATGGTGTCAAGGCAGGTCACTTCGGGATTCCAGTCGATGGCGGCCCTGTTCGTTGCATAGTTCACTCTGACCGAGCCTATTCCTTCGAGCTTCGAGAGGTATTTTTCAATCAGCCAGACGCATGAGGCGCACCGTATTCCGGAAAGCTGCAGGTCGATGCGGCTGCCGTTCGCTGTTTTTACGATGGTGGAGATGAACGCCCGGGGATCTGTTTTTTCGAAGGCTGGAACTCCGGGCAGCCACTGGCAGCGCTGCTCGTAGAACGCATCGAGCGATGCGTTGTGTATAAGATCGTAAACCCCCAGACAGCCATGGCAACAGAAATACTTTACCGAACCGTCGATCCTCGAGTGTACAGCCTGTGCCAGCGGTACTTCCCGCAGGCAGTGCTCACAACGGACTATGGTGGCGGCCGGTTCAGTCCCTGACATCAAAAGTGAACGCAGGATTGTTCATTTTTTCGGAAAGCACGGTGGCTTTCCAGAGCTTTCTCCCACTCATGCATTTGACGATCAGCCCTTTTCCCTGATAGAGGCAGTTGCTTTTTCTGACGAGTGTGACCTGGTTTTTTCCCATCTCCATACCCGGCATGGAGAGGTCGAGCAGAAGCGTATCGGGTAGTGACGAACAGGGCTTTACCGTGACGCTGAAGAGCAGTTCCTGCATGTGCCGTACCGGACGCGGACTGATTTCGAGGGTGACGGTGGTGTTTCCGGCGGTTTTCGAGCACGCTCCGCCATGGATGTCGCAGTCCGGCTTCTGTTCGGCGGGGAGCATCCATGCCGAGCAGAAGAACAGTATGGCAAGAGCGGCTCCGGCGCGTTTCAGTTGAGTTCTATAAACCATTTTTTCGATGTTTGCAGTTGCTGTTTCTGGATATCCACCCGGGCAAGCCATACGCCTTCGAAAGGGATTACTGCCGTTGTCCGGTAGTTGCCCGGCTCAGTCTCTTTCATCGGAACGGTTCGGTCGTATGTTTTTTTCGAGAGGTTTCCTACAAAGAATGTCACCACGGCATTCCGGAGAGGCTTGCCGTGGGTTGAGATCGAAACCAGTATGTCGTTGCTGCCTTTTTGAAGGGAGTCCGGCAGGATGACGGAGAGTCCGCTCGACGACTCGGCGGATTTTGTGCTGAAGTAAGCGCTGGCCTTTTCATAGTAGTTTGGCTCGACAAGCCCCTCGGCCTGTCGGTAGGCGATGGTGATGCCGCTTGCCATGGCAACCAGAAAAAGGCTGTAGAGTGCGATGAGAAAGAGTTTCATAGAAAACCCGCATCTTTCCGGATTGATATGCCGCTGCCGCTGAGCGTGAACCGTACCTTTTGAACGCGTTCCGAAGCTTTAAGCAAGATCTTGCCGCGCATGACTTCAAACGGCTTGAGCCTCACGGTGTGTTTTCCTATTACGGTAACGTCAGGATCTGCTGAAAGTTCAAGGTCGAGCATTTTTCCACTGTTGTTGTAGACCGTCCAGGAGTAGCGGTTCAGACCTTCCGGAAGCGATTCCTGGTCACGGGTGATGAGAAAATCCACCGGGGGGCGCAAGGTTATGATAAGGATCAGCAGCAGGCCGGACGCTGCGGTAATGCCTCCCATCCAGAAGGTTTTCGCTCTCAATATGCACCCCTTGTAGTTCGGGAACGGCGCGAGTCCCCTGGGCTCGCTTTTGGCGCTGCATGCGTCGATGCACTCGGCGCATGCAATGCACCTCGAGCTGAGTCCCTCCTTGATGTCGATGCCAACCGGGCAGACCTTGACGCACGAGTCGCATTTCATGCAGGTATCGTCACGCGACCGGTCGTACTCGATCACGAGGGTATCCTTGTCGAAAAGCGCGTTCTGCATCATGGCGTAAGGGCAGATCGACATGCAGAATTTCCTGCCGAGAAAGGCAAGTTCAAGGTAAACCAGCACCCAGAGGACAAGAAAAAAAGCGGTAATCGGCAGGGAGACGAAAAGCCCCTTCATCGTTTCCGGGGGAGGCACGAAATACCAGATCATCGTAAGCGAAACAAGGGCAGAGAGGGGGAGCAGCAGGATGTTCCTTACGGTTTTCCTGTTTTTCAGACCGAACCGGTCGGCAAGGCTTTCCGAGAGATCGAGCAGCACGGTCTGCGGGCAGAGCCATCCGCACCAGATACGTCCGAATACTGCCGTTACGAAGGTAACGAGAAGCAGCATGAAGAGGATTACGGCAAGGAGCAGGTAGAATTCCCGTATCCAGATGACCGAACCGAAGAAGTAGAGTTTGAGTTTGCCGATATCGAAACGCAGCGCGCTCTGGCCGTTAATGCTGAGAAATGGAAGCCCTGTTATGAGCAGGGCCTGCAGGAGTTCAACCGTTCTTCTGTATTTTTTCCACACAGGCCACTGATGTTTGTATTGCTGCTCTCTTGCCGTATCATTTCCTGCCGGCAAGCCCTATTTCTTCATGCTTTCCAGAAAGGCTACAATCTTGTATATCCTGTCTTTTCCAAGCTGCTGCATGAATGGTGGCATGCCGTTCGGCCTGCCGTTGGACACCGAGTCATAGATATCCTGAGCGGTTGATCCGTATTTCAGCGATACCGTGAGGTTCGGCCCGATACCGCCGGTTGCGTCTGCATTGTGACATGCGGCGCAGTTCTCGGCGTAAATAGTCTTGCCTTCGGCGATGGCGGCAGGTTGGCCGCTGTACATGCCGGGGTTCGCTGCACTTTCCGATGCTGCGGGAGCGGCTTTTGCCATCTCCTCCTCAAATCCCTTGTAGAACGACCATCCGGAAATTGCCGGCGTGAAGGAAACGATGTACCAGACCAGAAAAATGATGACGCCGAAAAAGAAGAGCAGCCATCCCTTCGGGATGCTGTTGTGCCCCTCTTCGGGTTCTCCTGTATCGTGCATGTGAACCTCCTGTTGATTTTACGTGCGGTTTGGTTGCTTTCAGGGTTGTCGGCCACTCTTGTTGCCGTCAGTCGTCATCGTTGTCCAGCATTCTTCGCTTGGGTTCCTCGACCTCTTTTTTTCTTTTCGGATTGTAGTAGTACACGATGATTCCGGCAAAGACGATGGCCAGTGCCAGGGTGAAGAATACGTATGCCAGCTGTGAAAAATTCACGGTGCAGCCTCCAGGTTTTTGACATCCCTGCCAAGTTTCTGGAGGTAGGCGATCATGGCGTCCATTTCGGTGAGTTCGCCGCGCAGGTTTGCTGGGGTGACCTGATCACGCGTCTCTTTCGAGTCATATCCGGGACCGGTTACTTTCGCCTTGTAGTCGGAGATCTGCTGACGCACATCCTCTGCAGAATAGCCGTATCCCAGAACCGATATTTTCTTGAAAGAATTTCCGGTATCAAGCCGGTTCGAGGCAAGCCATCCGTAAGGCGGCATGTTGGATTTTTCAAACATGCCCTGTGGGCTCTGCATGTGGCGGTAGTGCCACGAGTCCGGGTATTTGCCTCCTACGCGGTTAAGATCGGGTCCGGTACGCCGGGAACCCCAGAGGAACGGACGGTCGTAGGCGAACTCTTCGGGTTTCGAATACTCGCCGTAGCGAAGTACTTCGGTTCTGAGAGGCCGTACCGTCTGGGTGTGGCAGTTGTTGCACCCTTCGCGCATATACAGGTCGCGTCCTTCGAGTTCAACTGCGGTATATGGTTTCACATACGGGCTGACCGGCTGGGTGGACGGCATGAAGAGCGGAACGAATACCGTTACGATGGTTCCGATAAGAATCACCACTGCCGACAGTACAGCAAAAACAACCGGTTTCGAATAGATCCCCATGATTGCAGCTCCTTTTGTTGGTTGTGGTTGACTATGCTTCGACCGGCTTTTTCCTGACGGTCATGATCAGGTTCCAGGCAAAGATCAGGATGCCGATGAAGTACACGACGCCCGCTGCGAAACGGAGCCTGTAGTAGGGATAGAGCGACGTCACGGAATCCAGGAAATTGTACATCAGCGATCCGTCGGGGTTGGTGGCTTTCCACATGGCGCCCTGCTGTATGCCGCCTATCCACATGGTTATGGTCCAGATGAGCTGGCCTCCGAGAATCAGCCAGAAATGCACGTTGGCGAGCTTGATGCTGTGCAGGTCATTTCCGGTTATCCTCGGGATCATGTAGTAGAACGATGCGGAAATCACCATTGCTACCCATCCCATGGTGCCCATGTGGACGTGGCCGACTACCCAGTCGGTGTAGTGGAAGAAGGCGTTGAGGGTTCTCAGTCCCTGCAGCGGCCCCTGAAGGGTCTGCAGGCCGTAGAAGGTAATGCCGATGATGAAGAACTTGACGAGATAGTTTGAACGCATCTGATCCCAGTTGCCTTGCAGGGTGTAGTAACCGTTGACGACCGAACCCCAGGAGGGCGCGATCAGGAATATGCTGAAGGCGATTGCTACGGTCTGTATCCACTCAGGCAGAGGGGTGAGCATAAGGTGGTGAGCACCGGTCCAGAGGTAGGCGAAAATCAGGGCCCAGAAAGATATGATCGAGAGCCTGTGGCTGTAGATCGGCAGTCCGGTGGCTTTCGGCAGGAAATAGTAGAACATGGCAAGCACCGGAACGGTGAAGATGAAGCCGACGATGTTGTGGCCGTACCACCACTCGACATTCGCGTCGTTAGCTCCGGCATAGATACTGTAGGACTTGAAGAGTGTGACCGGTATGGCGAGGTTGTTGACGATGTAGAGTACGGCGATGGTGACGGTCATGGCGATGATGTACCACAGCGAGATGTACATCTGTTTTTCCCTGCGCCTGATGAGCGTGCCGAAAACGTTGATTGCGTACATGACCCACAGGATCACCACGCCTACGTCGAGCGGCCACTCCAGTTCGGCATACTCTTTCGTGGTGTTCATGCCCATAAAGAGGCTCAGTGCGGCAAGGGCGATAGCGGTATTGAAAAGGTAGAGATGGGCAAGGGCGAGTTTTGGAAATGCCAGCGGCGTTCTGGTGAGCCGCTGCAGAATGTAATAGGATGTCGCGAAGATTCCGGCAAGCCCGAACCCGAGCCCGAGGCCGTTGGTATGCACGACCCTGAGCCTGCCGAAACTCAGCCAGGGAGTGAGGTTCAGGGCGGGATTGAACATTTCGAAAGCGATCCACAGCCCGACAGTAAGACCGATTATCAGCCAGAACAGGGCTGAAAAGGCAAAACCGCGCACAACCCTGTATTCGTATCCTGTTTCGCTCATTTGGCGTTCTCCCGGATTGATGTTCTGCAAAAAGGACACCGTAACGATCCAAAAGGGCGGGATACTGAAACGTGATCACCCAAGGGGACGCTGCGTGCCATTCAGCGTATCTTCAAAATTAATGTAAACAGAAAAAACGGTTTGAGTACGGTTTTTTCACAAAAAAAAAGACCGGAATTGTCTGATATTCCGGTCTTTTTTTTGGCTGGTTCTTCTTGAGGAAGGGAGGCTCAGTCGGCAAACAGTTCTCCGAGGCCTTTGACGTAGTCGCCGACGACCGCCTTTTTCTCCGTGATGATGCCACGGATGAGGGTGCCGGGCGTAACGTCGAAAGCGTAGTTCACTACCGGCGTGGTCGGCGTGGCCACCTGGGTGCCGAAGATGGTCCGGAGCTCGTCTGCGTTCCGCTCCTCGATCGGTATCTGTGATCCTTCGGAGAGGGTGATGTCGATCGTGGAGACCGGAGCTGCGATGTAGAACGGTATACCGTGGTGGTTTGCGCTGATGGCATGGGCATAGGTGCCGATTTTGTTGGCCGTGTCGCCGTTGGCCGTGATGCGGTCGGCTCCGACCACACCGAAATCGATCATGCCGCGCTGCATGAGGATTGCCGAAGAAGAGTCGGAGATCGAGACGAACGGAATGCCGTCGTGCTCAAGTTCCCATGCCGTCAGGCGCAGTCCCTGCAGGAGCGGACGGCTTTCCGAGGAGATCACCCTTTCAATCAGCCCCTCCTGCCATGCGAGGCGGATCACGCCAAGCGCCGTACCTATGCCGCAGCAGGCGAGCGTGCCGGTGTTGCAGTGAGTAAGCACGTTCAGCTTTCGTTTTTTCAGGGTGTCGGCCAGATCGCTCTTGATGATCTCTACTCCGTGGCGCGCAATCCGGTCGCAGTTGTCGATCTCGTCGGTGTATATCCTGTGCGCTTCATCGGTCATTTTCGCAAAGAGTGTTTCCAGGGAGTCGCCCTGGAAGTTGGCATCATACACAGCCTGCATTTTTCTCGTTGCGAAGAAAAGGTTTACGGCTGTCGGACGTGATGCGTTGACCTCGGCGATCAGCCTCTCGAAATACGGCGGGAAGCCGGCCTTGTCGCCCTGATAGGCGTTGAGGCCGAGCACGACCGTATAGCCGGCCGATGCGCCGATGAGGGGCGCTCCCCTGACGGCGAGAGTCTTGATGGCCTCGATTGCCTCCCGGTAATCCCGTGTTTCCACATGGAGCTCCTGCAGCGGCAGGTAGCGCTGGTCGAGGTAGCGGAAAGTTCCGTTCGAAAAGGAAATGGCGTCTATCATGCTTTGTAAAGGGATTCTATGGTTTACAGGTTTGCGACGACGGCTTTGAAGATGGTGGTCATTTTGGGCTCCGCATGGTTGGATACCTCGATGATCTCCTCGATGCTGACCGGCTGCAGGCTGTCGGGGAAACACTCGTCGGTGATGATGGACATGCCGAACACTTCGGTACCCTGGTGGACGGCGGCGATTACTTCGGGGACGGTTGACATGCCTACGACGTCGGCTCCGAGTATTCTCAGCATGCGGTATTCGGCCCGGGTTTCCAGGCAGGGGCCGGAAAGAGCGATATAGACGCCTCGCTGCACCTTGATTTTCGCCTCGAGCGCCACCTGTTCGGCGATGCCGAGGATGCGTCTGGAGTAGGGTTCGCACATGTCGGGGAAGCGCGAGCCGGTTTCAGGATCGTTCGGGCCGATGAGCGGATTGCCGCCGAGCAGGTTGATGTGATCGTCGATCAGCATGATGTCGCCTTTGCTGAAAGCCGGATTGAGGCCTCCGCAGGCATTGGTGATGCCGAGGGTTTTGACCCCCAGATGTTTCATGACCCTTACAGGAAAAACGATCTGCTGCATCGAGTACCCTTCATAGAAATGGAAGCGGCCCTGCATGGCGACCACTTTTTTTCCGGCCAGCGTGCCGAAAATCAGTTTGCCGTGATGGGTTTCGACGGTGGAGATGGGGAAGTTTGGAATATCACTGTAGTCGAGGGCGAGTTCAACATCGATCTCTTTGGCAAGAGCTCCGAGACCGGTTCCGAGAACGATGCCTACAGGGTATTCACCCTGGATTTTCTTGCGGATGAAGGTGACGGCTTCCTGAATTTTTGCCTGCTGAGCGATCATGATCGGGTTGTTGTTTTAGGTTGTTGACGAATAGCGCCGGAGTGCTGCCGGCAGTGGTGTAGAAAATCGTACAGGTCATGGTAAACCCGTTCAAGGGTAACGGTATCGGGCAGGTAGACTATCCTGAAGTACCCGTCGCCGGGTTGCGTACCGAACCCCGATCCGTGAACAAACAATATCTGCTTTTTCCGGAGCAGTTCAACAATAAATTCTTCATCCGAGGCAAATGGATAGAGGCTCAGATCGACTTTCGCCATGACATGGAAAGCTCCTTCGGGTGTGCTGCAGGAGAGCCCTTCGATGCCGTTGAGCATGCTCACGCTCAGGTCCCGCTGCCGGCGGAGTCTTTCCATAACCGGAAGAAGATAGTCATTTCCCATTGAAAGTGCTTCCTGTATGGCGTATTGCGGCGCGGCGGGGGCACAGACCCTTGCGTCGGCGAGTTTCTGCAGCGCCCCCTGGAGATCGGGCAGAAGCCGGCTGTTGCTTATGGTCATCCAGCCGGTGCGCCAGCCCGGCACCATGAAATTTTTCGAAAGGCTTTCAAACGTGAATACCGGCAGATCGTTGCTGGCAAACGAGGCGAAAGGGTGGTGTGAGCCGCTGTATATCAGCTTCCGGTAAACCTCGTCGGCAAGGCAGACAATGCGGTGTTTTCTGGCGATATCGGCAATCCGGGAGAGCAGTCCCGCCGGATAGAGTGTTCCGGTGGGATTGTTGGGATTGATGACGATCAGCAGTTTCGTTCTGGATGTTATCAGACGCCCGATTTCCTGCGGGTCGGGGAGCCAGCTGTTCCGGGGATCGAGATGGTAGGGTACGCTTGTCGCCTCCTGTCGTGCGGCCAGGGCGGTGTAGAGCGGATAACCGGGAGAGGGGCAGAGCACCTCGTCTCCCGGATTCAGGAGCGCCGTAAAGAGCAGATCGGCAGCTTCAGTCGCTCCTGCCGTAACGATAATCTGTTCGGGGGAGGTTTCGATCCGGCGCTGTGCTGCGTCCGCGGCGATCGCTTCGCGGGCGGTGGCAATGCCGCATGGAGGAGCATAACTGTGCCGTCCTTCCCGAAGCGCTGCGATGCAGGCATCGGTGAGCCGGGGCGGTGGTTCGAAGCCGTAGAGCGTAGGATCGCCGATATTGAGACGGGTTACCGGCACTCCGGCGGCTTCGCACTCCCCGGCGAGAGCTCCGATGTTCAGGATAGCGTAATTGTAGTTCCGGACACGCCGTGCGGCGTCATATCCGGGAGCGTTCAAGGGTACCCTCATGGTTGGTGTTCGGCTCAGCGCCAGCCGAATATCGCTGTTCCGACACGGACCAGTGTCGCTCCTTCGGCTATTGCGGCTTCGAAATCCTGGCTCATGCCCATGGAAAGTTCCGTCAGGAACGATGGATCGGGCGCCACCCCCTTCAATTCGTCGAGAAGCTGGCGCAGGCGCCGGAACTCGTAGCGGGCCAGAGCCGGATCGGGAGAGGCTATGGTCATGAGCCCGCGCAGGGTGCAATTCGGCAGCTTGAAGAACGACGGCGCCTGATGGAGCAGCTCTTCCGGTTTGAGTCCATATTTCGATGATTCTCCCGAGGTGTTCACCTCCAGCAGATAGTCGGCGGTCATATCGTGCTGAACCGCGCGCCGGGAAAGTTCTTCTGCGGTTGAGAGCCTGTCGATGCCGTGAATGAGCGAGACCGCGCCGATGATCGAACGTACCTTGTTGGATTGCAGGTGCCCGATGAAGTGCCAGCAGAGAGGCTGGTTTTCAAGCAGGGGATCGGACTTCTTTTCGAGAAACTCCTGTACGTAGCTCTCTCCGAAATCGATCTGTCCCGCATCGAAAGCTTCCCTGATCTGCCCGGCCTGTTTGGTTTTCGAAACCGCTATGAGCCTGACCGTCGAGGGGTCTCTGTGACATTTCAGGCAGGCAGCGTCGATACGCTGCCTGATTGCAGCAAGATTTTCGGCAATGGATTCCATAACATCCTCCTATGCCTGTGCTCCGGAGGTGATGGTTTTTATCGTTACCGGGCTCAGCGGGTTGTCGTTGAAGTCGGTTTCAACGGAGGCAATCGCATCGACTACATCCAGGCCGGATTCCACGATGCCGAAAACCGTATACTGACCGTCGAGGTAGCCGTTATCGGTATGGTTGATGTAAAACTGGCTGCCGGAAGAGGCTTTTTCCGGATTGTTGTCGCGGGCGGCTGCCAGTGTGCCTTTCTTGTTTGCATGCCGGATCTCTGCGGGAATGCGGTATGACGGTCCGCCGGTGCCGTGCATCGCGCGTTTTTCGTCATGGCGGGAGAGCGGATCGCCGGTCTGGATCATGAAGTCGCGGATAACGCGGTGAAAGCGTATGCCGTCGTAGTAGTTTTCGCCGACAAGTTTTTTGAAGTTGTCGCGATGCAGCGGGGTGTCGTCGTAAAGGCTGACCGTGATGTTGCCGAGCGTTGTCTCGATAATGAATGATTCAGGCATGGTTCGGACTGTTTTCTGGTTGATCGGTATTGGTTAACGGCTGCCGGACATCTGCCAGAGCGCACGCTGGGAGAGCGCGGCTCCTGTTGATCCGGGGTAATCGGCAACGATTTTCTTGTAGAGCTCCAGCGCTTTTTCCCTTTTTCCGGAATCGAGGTAGTTATCGGCGGAACTGACAAGGTACTGCGCCTTGAGCGCCTTGTTTTCGGCTTTTTCAGATGCATCCCCGTAGGCTGCAGCGGCTTTTGCATACTGTTTCATTTCCGCATGGCAGGCACCTGTTCCGGCAAGTACGGCAGCGGCCAGATCCCTGTTTTCCATCGATATGCCCTTGTACACGGCAAGGGCCGAGTCCGGCTGTCCGAGTGCGTAATAGGCGTTGGCCAGCAGCAGCGACGACATTTTGCCGCTTGCGGTACCGCCGTATTTTCCCGAAATGCTTTTCAGCCCGGGGTTGGCCGATGTTCCGTCGATTGCCTTGCGGAACTCTCCCCGGTCGAGAAGCGGCGCGACCACCGAAAGTTTCAGCGAGGCTTCCTGCTCGGCAGCTTTCTGATGATTCAGCCAGAAGGCCGTTCCTCCGCCTGCTGCGGCCAGAAGCACGACCAGCGCGATCAGCGCGTTTTTGTACTTGAGGACAATATAGAGGAGGTTATCGGTTGCATCCGGTTTGACCTGTTCCGGGCTTTTTGAGGGATCTGTTTGCATCTGGGTCATGTTCATGGTGTTCGTTACATTCCGGTTTTACCGGCAAATTGATTGATTGCCTGGCTGTTTGGTACTCTGCAATAGGGTTACAACGGTTTGCAACCTACGCAAGTTTGCCTGAATTTCAAAATAGTTCCCTGTCCGCAGCTGCATGTATGGCAAGGGATTACACCCGTTCGAGCCTGAATATCCGCGCCGCGTTTCTTCCTGTGAGTCCTGCTGTCTCCTCAAGAGTCATGTTTTTTATTCCGGCGATTGCTTCCGTGACCAGACGGACATTCGAGGGACGGTTCCGTTTGCCTCTGTGAGGCACCGGGCTCAGATAGGGAGAGTCGGTTTCGGTCAGCAGGTGTTCAAGCGGGATATTGCGGACGACCTCCGGCAGGAGCGAACGTTTATAGGTGATCGTTCCGGGAATCGAAATCGCGAACCCGAGACGGATGCAGCGAAGGGCGATTTCGCTGTCGCCGGAAAAGCAGTGCATGAGTCCGTTCGTCGAGGAGTGCTGTTCCTCTTCGAGAATGGTCAGGAGATCTTCCCAGGCTTCGCGGCAGTGGATGACGACCGGAAGGTCGAGATCGTCGGCAAGGCGCAGCATGGTGCGAAACGCCTCCTGCTGAAGGAGCGGATTGCAGTCGGGGTAGTGGTAATCGAGACCTATTTCGCCGATGGCCACTACTTTCGGGGAGCGTGCCAGCAGGGCCAGTTCGTCGAAAATGCTCTCCGGCAAAGGATGTATGGTTTCGTGCGGATGCAGGCCGACATTGGCATATACCATCGGGTGCGCTGCGGCAAGCTCGATGGATTTTCTGCTGGTTTGTGCGTCGATTCCCGGATCGACAAGGAGAGTAACTCCCGCATCGGTCATTTCACGGATGATTTCCTGCCGGTCGGCGTCGAAATCGGGGAACGAGAGGTGGCAGTGAACGTCAGCGAACATGGCTTTCACCTGAAGGAGCGTGTTCGGGAAAAATTCTGCCGTGCAGCAGGATGAGCATGCAGGCGCCAATGGTGATGGCGGAGTCGGCAATATTGAAAATCGGCCAGAGCGCTACCCATGTACCCATGACGAATCCCTGGTAGAGATCGAAATGGATGAAGTCGATAACCCTCCCCAGGGTGAGACGGTCGATGAGGTTCCCGATACCGCCTCCGAATATCAGGGCAAAAGGGAGCAGGAAAACAGGCCTGCGGTTTCCGGATTTCGCGACGTAGAGCGCGATAAGGAGCGATATGGAGCCGACCAGCAGGATCATGACCATCTGTGGCGCGAACTCTACGCCGAAAGCGATACCGTTGTTTTCCGCATAGGTCAGTTTCAGCCACTCTCCGATGACGGAGATGCTTCCTTTCTCACGGAGAAACATGACGGCAAGTTTTTTGGTGAACTGGTCGAGAAGTACGACAATCGAGGCTAACGTAAAAAACCATTTCATGACAGGAGCTGGGTTATCGTGAGGTTACTGGAGATCATCGGAAGTTCCTGCCGGTTTCGATATGTGCCGGAGGAGCCGGCTTCTTACCGCGTCTGTCGGCATCGATGCGCCGGTCCAGAGGGCGAAGGCCAGGGCTGCCTGTCCGAGAAGCATTTCGATGCCGCTCAGGGTTTCGGCGCCTGCCTGTCCGGCAGCAGCGAGCAGCGGCGTTTGCAGAGGGTTGTAGACCATGTCGTAGACGATCTGGCGGTTGTGCAGCAGGTTTTCCTCAAGCGGCACGATGCAGCTTGCTTCGTCTCCGGCTCTTCCCCTGGTTCCTATAGGCGTTGCATTGACAACCACGCTGCAGTTCCGGAAATGTTCACGCGTATGGTTTTTTCCCGAGTAAAGATCGTTCAGAAGACAGACCGAGACCCGTTCCTTGTGAGGATAGGGTTCGAGCATGAAAAGCGCCTTGAAGATATCCCTGACGAAGAGGTGGATGACCGATGGCCGGAAAAACCGTCTGAACGCCTCTATGGCGGCCAGCGATGCGCCTCCGGAGCCGAAGATGCAGACCGGGTTTCCTTCGATGCGGCTCAGGAAGGGAAGCAGCGGAGTGGCGAATCCTTCGATATCGGTGTTGTGTCCGACAAGTTTTCCTCCGGTATTGACGATGGTGTTTACCGCCTGTATGAGGGTTGCATCCTCCGTCAGTTCGTCGAGCAGGGGAACGACATCCTTTTTATAGGGAATGGTGACGTTGAGCCCTGCGATTCCGAGAGCGCGCGCGCCGCGGAGCGCATCTTCAAGCAGCTCGGGTTTCGCGATGTCGAAAATCGTATAGACGTAGGGAAGCCCGAGCAGGTCGCATGCGGTGTTGTGAATGAGCGGAGACCAGGAATAACCCACATTCCGGCCGATAAGGCCGAGGATTTGCTTTGAAGGCTTCATGCAGCGCAGTGTTCGGTCCGGAGGGTTCAGGAAATACCAAGCATTTTTCTTACGGCATCCTGCTGGTACAGTTCCGGAAACGTGCTCTGGAAAAGCTGCTTTTTGTCGGGATCGATCTTGAATGCCTTGCTGAGGGCCTTGAGCGTACTGAGTTTGTCTCCCATGGCGAAATATGCCGCAGCGATTTCGAAATGGGCATCAGCCGAATAAGGCTGCAGCTTCAGCGACTGCTGGAGTGCATCTATGGATTCGCCGAACTCGCCGTTTTCCCGCAGAACCATGGCATAGTCAAGCCATATCTGGGAGTTGTCTGACTCAAGAAGGATGATGTTCCGGTAGGTTTCCAGAGATTCCTCGAGCCGGTTGAGATTGTAGGCTATTTCAGCTTTCAGCAGGAGAAACTCGATACTGTCGGGCAGGATGCGCAGAGCTTCCTCAACCGACAGGGCAGCCTCTTCATACTGTTCAAGCGCTTCATAACAGCAGGCCAGCGCAAACCACGCATCTGAAAAGTCGTTGTTTACCTCGAGACAGCGCAGGTAGAAAGCGGTGGCTTCGCCGTATTCCTCGAGTTCTTCGTAAGCTATGCCGAGATTGTAGAGCGCATTGATGTCGTCGGGTTCGTATTCAAGGGTTTTCAGATAGCTTTCGGCAGCCTCCTCTATTTTTCCGGTAATTGCGAGCACATTGGCCCGGTTGTACCATGCCGAACTGAAGTCGTCGGCAATAGCCAGCGCCAGATCGTACGATTCGAGCGCTTCGTCGTACCGTTTCAGTTTGCTGAGTACGAGGCCCCGGTTGTACCAGGCATTGATGTTGTAAGGGTCGGCGTCAAGCGTTTTATCGTAACACTCCACGCTCTCGTCGAGTTTGCCGAGAATGTCCCTGCAGTAGGCAAGTTCATACCAGGCATCGGAAAATGCGGGATCTATCCGGAGACTTTTTTCAAAATCGATCTCGGCTTCGACGAACCGGTCCTTCCGCTGCAGCACGATGCCACGGTAATAGTGGAATTCGCGTTCAATGGATGAATCCACGAATACGTCCTCGAAAATATCGAGCGCTTCGTCGAAACAGCCGGTATTGAAATAAGCGAGGGCAAGGTTGAGCTGCATTTCACCATCGGCCGGACTGAGCAGCACCGCCTCGCGAAACGCGTCGAGAGCTTCGCTGAAATCTCCGTTGAGCGTCAGGCAGTTTCCAAGATGAAACCAGGTTTCGGAATTGTATGGAGCGATGACTTCAACACGGCGGGCAACCGTCAGCGACTCCTGAATGAACCCGTCTTCATTGAGCCGGATGATCAGCTCGATCAGCTCATCGGCATCGTATCGTGAATCGAGATCGTCAAGATCGGGAGGCTCTTTACGTGACAACCCGGATGCATCGTGACGGCCATCGTCGAAAAAATCGGGCAGGTTCATAGACAGTCGGAAAGAGTTTCAATTATCATCAGGCGTACCATGAGATAAATATAACAGAATTTTATTAAGAATAACATTCGCCAAAGGTCCGGCGTTTTACCCCGTGATCTCCTCAGGGTGATAGAACAGGTATATTTTTTCCGCTACGCTTTTTCCGGCGGCAGTTTCCAGTTCTTCGGGACTGAGCGATGCGATATGTTCGACGGAACCGAAATAGCCAAGCAGTTTCTGTGCGGTTTTTTCCCCGATTCCCGGAATTGAGGTGAGCTCGGTACGGAGGGTTCTCTCCCGGCGGAGTTTGCGGTGGTAGGTGACGGCGAAACGGTGGGCTTCGTCACGCAGCCGTTGCAGCAGTTTCAGGGCCGGAGAGGTTTTCGGCAGGTTGAAGGGGTCCCGGGCGTGGGGCATGAAAATCTCTTCGAGACGTTTGGCCAGTCCGATAACGGGAATATCGAGACCTGCCCCGTCGAGTACGGCAAAGGCTGCATTGACCTGCCCCTTTCCTCCGTCAACGACAACAAGATCGGGGAGAGGGAGCTCTTTGGACAGAGAGCCGCTGTACCTGCGTCTCAGCACCTCCTGCATTGCGCCGTAGTCGTCCGAGCCTGCAACGGAGGTAAGCCTGAACTTGCGGTAATCGGATTTTTTCGGTTTGCCGGCGACAAAGCATACCATGGAGCTGACATAGTCGGTTCCATGGAAATGGGAGTTGTCGAAACATTCGATTCGTTCGGGCAGCCTTGCCAGACGCAGCAGTTTTCCGAGATCGAGAACCCCTCCGTGCTCGCGCGCCGCTTCACCGCGTTTCTGTTTCTCTATGAGGTACTCCTCAAGATGGTGGCTGGCGTTGCGCAGGCACATGTCGAGCAGGTGCGCTTTTTCTCCTATCTGCGGCACTGCGAACCGTATTGCGGTTTTCCGCCCGTGCTCATCCTGTTTTTTGGCGGTCAGCAACGTTTTCAGGGCATCCTCCTCTTCAGGCGGCAGCGCATGCTGGAAAAGAATTTCGTCCGCAATGGCATCGACGGTTTCGAGATAGTATTTCTCGGCTGCTTTCGAAAGCAGTCCCGACTCGCTTTCCCCTCCGGTGTTGTTCATGTAGATGCGCCTGGAACCGAGCAGTTTTCCTTCGCGGATTTTAAAGATTACCGCGCAGGCATCGTCCTGGCCGGAGGCAAGTGCGAATACGTCCCGGTCCACACCATCAAGGCTTACCACTTTCTGCCTTTCAGCATACCGCTTCATGCTGTCAAGCTGCGCGCGGATTTCCGCAGCGGCTTCGAATTTCAGTTCGCCTGCCAGTGCATGCATTTTCTCCGTGAGCGAACGGATCATGCCCGACGTCCTGCCCTTGAGCAGCCGGACGATCTCTTCGATCATTTCCAGATACTCGTTTTCCGGCTGGAGTCCCTCACACGGACCCTTGCATTTATGGATGTGGTAGTCGAGGCATACCTTGAATTTTCCCGCCGCTATGTTCTCCTCCGTCAGCCGCAGTTTGCAGCTTCTGACCGGAAAGATGGAGCCGATGAGGTCGAGTATGGAGCGGAGCTGGCCGGCTTCGGTATAGGGGCCAAACCATGTCGAGCCGTCGCGCCTCAGCTGGCGGGTAAGGAAAATCCGTGGAAACGGTTCGTTGGTGATGACAAGATAGGGATAGGTTTTGTCGTCCTTCAGGTTGACGTTGTAACGAGGCCTGAGCTCTTTGATGAGGTTGTTTTCCAGAATCAGGGCTTCCACTTCCGAAGAGGTGATGATCACTTCAAGATCGGCGATGTGCCCGACCATGACCAGGGTTTTGCCGTAGAGCTGCCGGGAGTCGCGGAAATAGGAGCGGACCCTGTTGCGCAGGTTCTTCGCCTTGCCCACATAGATCACCTTTCCGGAACGGTTCCTGAACTGGTAGACGCCCGGAAGGGCGGGCAGGCCTGAAAGTTTTTCAGTTAATGCTTTTTTATGGACCGAATGATCTGTCGATGCATCCTGATAACCCATGTCGCTGTGTGTTTCTGTTTGGTGTTCCGGTAGTATAAACAGGAAAAGCCGCAGTAAGTTGCGGCTTTTCCTGTTTGAAAAAAGAACGGTTGCGATTTCTGCCTTTCGCGGCTTACTCGATGACGTCGTATTCGCCTTTCAGGGCAAACACTCCGAATGTAATAAGACTGAAGGCAATAATCGGCGTAAGCACAACAATGACGATAGACCAGAAAATCCAGTTTTCTTCACTTGGTTTTGCTGCGATCTCCTTCATTGCCTGCATGATTGCCAGGGGAATGATCCCGGCTCCCATGAGTGCCCAAATTAATCCGGCAATCTTTTTTATTGCTGACATAGTGAATTACTTTTAAGGTTCTTGGTTTATTCAACGTCCATATTGTTCGTCTTGTTCGATATGTAGAGCGTACCGATAACAAATGATACGCCGGCGATCAGGATCGGGTACCACAGACCGGCAAGCGGATCCGAGGGCGGAAGGTCCGGACCAGGGCGTGTCGCTTCTACAAGACGGGTTGAAATAAGCGGAACAAGTCCACCGAACACACCGTTTCCGATATGATACGGCAGGGACATCGAGGTGTAACGGATGCGCGTCGGGAAAATCTCGACGAGGAATGCGGCAATCGGTCCGTAAACCATGGTTACAAAGATAACCTGAATCAGCACCAGCCCGATCATCTTGTAGAAGACATTCTGGGGCAGGGTTGTCTCTTTCTTGGTTTCCGGTTTCAGTTTTCCTGCAGCCTCGAGTTCGGCTTTTTTGGCAGGATCCAGAGGAACGGTTGCCTTTACGGTTTCCTTATAGGTCGTGCCGTCGCTGAACGCCTTGGTGGTCACGGTTGTCGTCAGGGAATCCGTGCCTTTCAATTCGTGCTTGACATCGACTTTGGTCTGTTCTGCAATCTCCGTTTTCTGTTTGAGATCGGCTTCATTGTACATCATGGTATAGATCGGCCTGTAGGCGAGAACGGCCACGAGCATACCGGTCATCATGATGTACTTGCGTCCGATCTTGTCCGAGAGGGCTCCGAACAGCACAAAGAAAGGAGTGCCGATAATCAGCGCCACGGAAATGATGTAGTTGCTCTGGACGAACTCTACGTTACAGGCGTTCTGAAGGAACGACAGCGCATAGAACTGACCGGTGTACCAGACCACGCCCTGACCGGCGGTCGCGCCGAGAAGCGCCAGCAGCACCATTTTCAGGTTGTCTTTTTTCTGGAAGCTCTCTGCGAGGGGATTTGCGGAGGTTTTTCCTTCCTTTTTCAGTTTCGCGAAGAGTGGCGATTCCGACATCTTCATGCGGATGTAAACCGAAATGGCGACCAGGAAAATGGAAAGCAGGAAAGGAACGCGCCATCCCCAGTCAGTGAAGGTTTCAACACCAAGTGTCTGCCGGACGATAAGGATAACGCCAAGCGACACAAAGAGGCCGAATGTGGCTGTTGTCTGGATGAAGCTGGTCCAGAATCCCCTTTTGTCCACTGGGGAGTGTTCTGCAACATAGGTTGCCGCGCCGCCGTACTCACCTCCGAGAGCAAGACCCTGCAGAAGCCTCAGGATAAAGACAATGGCCGGAGCGACAAAGCCGATGGTTTTATAGCCGGGAACAAGACCGATGGCGAATGTCGAACCGCCCATGATGATGAGGGTGACCAGAAAGGTGTACTTCCTTCCGATAAGATCACCAAGTCTTCCGAAGAACAGCGCACCGAAAGGCCTGACCACAAAACCGGCGGCAAAGGTCGCCAGCGTGGCGAGCAGTGCGGCTGTAGGATTGTCTTTCGGGAAAAACTGTTCGGAAATGATTTTTGCAAGACTTCCGAAAATGTAAAAATCGTACCACTCGATAAGTGTACCGACCGAAGATGCAGCAATAACCCGCCGGGTGCTGGTTACCTCTTCGGTTTGGGAAACGTTTGTGACATGATTTGCCATAAAGGTTCTCCTTGAATTGTTAATTAAAATGGGTAATGCTTTTTGTTTGCTGGTGTCGTGCCGCTCACCGGCTTCATTTGATGAACTCGTGCTCGTTTTCCTTTACGACAAGCACCGGGCAAGGGGCGCGCCTCACGACGTGTTCGGCTACGCTTCCAAGTATCATTCGTTTCAGTCCGCGACGTCCGTGCGAACCCATAATGATGATGTCCGCGTCCTGACGTTTTGCATAGTCGAGAATGCACTCCTCGGGAAAGCCCTCGTAAATGACATAATCGGCCACAATACCGGCGATCTGTTCTTCTTCGATAAGCGCTTCGAGTTTTTTCTCCTCTTCGGCGCGTTCCGCTTCCAGACCATGAGAATAGTTGATTGTCGGGTCGTTTTCCACTACGCCCACCAGAAATATCTTTCCGTTGGAAAGTCTGGCAAACTCGTTGGCATACTGAAGCGCCTTGCGCGATAACCCGGAAAAATCAACAGGACAGATGATTTTTTGAATGGTAATCATAGCTTAGCCATTGTGTTTTGGTTAATAAGAAATAAGCCTTTTATGAAAATGGTCGAGAATCGTCGTCGAATAATGCCCGCAGGAATTCCCTGAACGGTTTCTGTCGGAAACGAGCCTGTCTCGTATAATGGGGGAAAAGAATTCTTCTCAGCACACCTGCAGTGTCATAATCCGCAGCCGTCACAATTGTTAAGACGAACCGGAATTAACGGCAGGTGTCGTATTTCTGTATGAGTACATTAACAAAGTAAAAGCCGCAGGAAACTGCGGCTTTTACTTGTTGTGCAAGCCTTACGGTTCTTAGAACGTCACCGTAGCAATGAGTTCAGTGCGAAGTCTGCTGTAGTCGTATTCCGAGGAACCTTCGTCTACACCGAGCGCCCAGTAGCGGACTGTCGGGGTAAGGCTGAAGGAGCCCATGGCAGACTCGTAAACCTTGTAGTTGTACTGAGCCCATACGAACAGGTTTTCGACATCGACATCGTCGCCATTGGTTTCGTCGTTGGTCTGGTTGTAGTCGACCCATGCGGTGAACGGTCCGACTTCGCCTTTGACTCTGAACAGGTAGCCGCTGTAGTCGACATCGGCGGCGGCGCCGCTTCCGGTGATGCTGCCTTTGCCGTCGTCGCAGATGGTGTAGAAGCCGCTGAAGCTAAGCTTCGCATCGCCTGCAGGCACGCCGACATTCAGGCCGAAGGTGTTCGAGGAGATGTTGGAGTAGTCAGCACCGTCGCCATCGGAGAGCACGATAACAGCCTGAGGTTCGACGGTGACATCGCCGATGTTGGCTTTGTAGGATACGTGAACGGCATAGCCGTCGTTGAACATGCCGTCGCCTTCAGCGGGAGTGTTGTCTGCGACGTCGTTGTCAAGCACGATCAGGGTGGTATTCAGCTCGCCGGGGCCGATCTTGGCGCCATAGTTCAGTCCAAAGATACGGTCCATGTTGAAGGTGGCAACCGGGATATCGACCGGAGAGAACGGGTAGAGAGCCAGGTCGAAGATAGGGTTGTTGACGCTGTTGAGCGGAAGACGGCCCATCATGTAGTGGCTGTTTTCCATCATACGGCCGAAATAGAAGTTGGAGATGTCGATTTCAGCGTCTTCGGTGTTGTTCTCCTTAACCGTGTTCCATCCGCCAAGACCGTTGTCGCTGGTGAGCATGGCCTTGAAGAAGTAGCCGCTGCCGAGGTCGGCCGCCGCTTTCAGGCGGACGCGGTAGGCGAAGTTGAGGTCGTCTTCGCTGTCTTTGACACCGTTGTATTCCCCGTCTTCAAACTGACCTCTCAGGCGAACCGAAGCGTCACCGCTGAACTTGATTTCTGCAGATGCAGGCGACGCGTAGGCAAGCACCGCAAACATTGCTGCAAGAGAGAGCATTTTTTTCATTGTGTTTTCTCCGTTAGGTTATGTGTGTGTATTA
>NZ_JBAWHG010000017.1:0-42075 GCF_049593655.1 Chlorobium sp. | reverse complement strand
AAAGACCGGCAAAATGCGCATTGAAGCAACACAAAAAATCGATGCGTGTGTTGGCGACACCCTTATCCTGCATGTAAAATCAGGGACGGCATTCATTTCATTCAGTTACGGCCCTGAACGAAATGCTCCTGCAAATCCTGCTGTCGATATATCCTTCATTTTCGCTGTATCCAATCGGGTCAAACCGAATTTTCGAACCAGGCAGGCAATAAACCCGATAGAACATTCATCAAGCCGACCCGTTACGCGAATTTATGGCGATCGTCGAGAACAAACACACAACAAACCGTCACGACTGCAGCTCCTTGCCGACGGAGAAGGCATCGCCGAGACGCGGACCAACGCCGTGGTATCCTCTCCGGGCGGTATCGTAAATGAGCGGCTGGATTTTCATGATGTCGAGGCGGCCGGCATCGTCGAACACTGCAGCATCGGCCTTGACGTCCATGATTTCGCCGATAAACTGCGTGTGCAGGCCGATTTCGATAACGTGCAGGAGCCTGCACTCCAGCACCACGGGAAACTCCTCCGCGTAGGGAGCGTCGACCAGCTCGCTTCTGACGGGGGTCAGCCCTGCAACGGCAAACTTGTCGGCGTCGCGTCCTGATGCGATCCCCACGTAATCGGCCTCGGCCATTCGCCCTTCGCAGGCGATGCCCACCGTAAAGGCTTTTCGCTCTACGATGCAGCTGTGAGAGTAGGTGGCCTTGCGCAGCGAAACTGCAACGCAGGGTGGTTTCGAACAGCAGATACCGCCCCAGGCCGCGTTCATCAGGTTGGGCTTGCCCGTCTGGTCGTAGGTGCCGACCATCAGCACAGGGGTCGGAAAAAGGAGCGTTTTGGCTCCGACAGATTTTTTCATATGTGTCATACCCGGATGGAAGTAACGAAGCTTTTTTTGTTCTCTTTTACATCTGCAGTTTTACCGTACAGGCACGGAGCGGACGGGTCGCGGGCGAAACGGAAGCGGAAATCTAAGGCGTTGCTGCTGTCCCGATGGTCGAAAGCCGATCGAGAAACGATACGGCGAAACTGCCGGTCCCCCGCGCCTCCCTGCCTGAACGTTCTCCCGCTTCGGCATAGACGGCCGAGGCTGCCGTGGCCGCCCTGAAAGCAGAGCCGGTTACCGGCAACAGTGCTGCAATAAAGGCTCCCAAGGTACAGCCCATCCCGGTGACCTTCGTCATCATCTCGTGACCTCCGGGAACGGAAATAACGGTACTGCCGTCCGTAATATAATCAGTTTCACCGCTGAGGGCGACAACAGCGCCCGAAACGGCAGCCAGTCGAACTGCGGCCGATAACGCCTGGGCTGACGAAACAGTGGCGTCAACGCCTTTCGCTCCGCCTGCCGCCCCTCCGAGAGCAAGTATTTCGGATGCGTTTCCCCGTATGACCGCAGGGCGAAACGCAATGAGCTCCTGCACGATACGCGTCCTGAACTCGAGTGCGCCGAACGCGACAGGGTCGAGAACCCATGGCGTATCTGTCTCGCGGGCTGCAGCAGCAGCCTTGAGCATCGCCTCTGCATCTCTTGTGGTGATAGTGCCGACATTGATCAGCAAGGCATCTGCAATCCGCACGAAATCCGCAACCTCCTCGACGGTTTCAACCATAGCGGGCGATGCTCCAACTGCAAGCAGCACATTCGCCGTAAAATTGGTTACAACGCCGTTGGTGATGCAATGGACCAGAGGTGCTTCCCTGCGCAGGCGGGCGAGATCTTCGCGAACTTCCGGATGGGACCATGTTATGCTTTCGGAAAACTTGTCTGACTCTCCTCTGGACATGGCTTTCAACGATTTTTCATGAACAAACTTGATCTGCATGCGGCTTTTGCCGGTAAGCGCCTTACATCTGCCGACCCGGACACACCGGTGTTCCTCCTATTTCCGCTTCTCGAAATAGCGCAGCTTCGAGGTTTCGAATCCGAGGGAATCGGCCTTGGCCACAAGACGCTTCAGCAGCAGTGGCTCCATTTCGGGCTGTCGGGCGAGAATCCAGAAAAGCTCCTTGTTGCGGCCGCACACGAGAGCCCACCCGTAGTTCTCCGTATCGAGAGCCAGAACGTTGTAGCTGGCATAGAAAGGGCCGAAAAACGATACCTTCAGCGCCCCTTTCGAAGGATCGCCCACGAAAGCGGCTTTTCCCCCGATGGACTTCCACTCCCCTTTTTTGCGATCGAACCCGCGGTTCACGACCTTCACGCCGCCGTCCTCCCGAAGCGAATACTCCGCCGAAACCTGCCCGAGGTCCTTCTCGAACCGGTTGTCGAGCCGGGCGATCTCGTACCAGGTACCGAGGTAACGTTCCAGCCGGAAGTCATCGACCACAGTCAGCCCCTGCGGCACGCCGGTGCAGCCGGCAAGCAGTATGAAGAAGAGCGATAACAGTTTTTTCATGGCGATTGGATTGGATTGGGTTACCTGCCGGGCGGAAGCTTGCCTCCGTATCCCGCATAAAGCACGTGCGCAGTATCGAAGCCAAGCTCCTCGGCCTCGGCCATAAGCCGTTTCAGCAGCTTTTTGTCCATGTGCGGCCGGCGGGAAATGATCCAGAACAGGGATCTGTCGCGTCCGCACACAAGTGCCCATGAGTAATTTTTTCTGTCGATATCCAAAATGTTGTAGCGGGAATAGAACGTGCCCAGAAAAGAGACCTTCAGCGAGCCTACGTTTCGCTCGCCGGCAAGCATCGCCCTTCCCTTTGTGGTGCGCCACCGCATGACTTTCAGGTCGTAGGCCCTGTTGATAACCGTAATGAACCCGTCCCCACTCACCGAATAGGTGGCCGACACCCGGTCGAGATTACGCTGGAATGTATTTTCCGTACGGGCGATCTCGTGCCATGTGCCGAGAAACCGTTCGGGCTGGAAATCATCGATGACCGAGGGAGGCGGCGGCGCTTCGGTGAATCCAGAAAAGAGAAGCACGAGAAACGGAAGAAAAAAACGCAATGACATGATCGAAATGGGTATTGGGGTGAACGGAATACATAAAACATACGAATCAGTAATCTATAATCTTCAACAGCTCACTGATTTTTCTTTTTTTTACTTCACGGCCTGTACCTGCGGCATCAGTCAAAGGCCACCGTTTTCTTTCCGTTCACCAGAATCCGGTGTTCGCTGTGCAGCCGCAGCGCACGAGCGAGCACGAGCCGTTCGAGATCGCGACCCTTGCGGATAAGATCGTCGAGCGTGTCCTTATGGCTGATCCTGACGATATCCTGCTCGATAATCGGCCCCTGATCAAGATCTTCGGTCACATAGTGGCTGGTTGCCCCGATAATCTTCACCCCGCGCTCGTAGGCCTGCCGGTAGGGGCTGCTGCCCACAAAGGCGGGAAGAAAGGAGTGGTGGATGTTGATGATCCTTGCCGGATAGCGTTCGACGAACTGCGGCGAGAGCACCTGCATGTAGCGGGCAAGCACCACGGTATCGATGTCATGACGTTCGAGCAGTTCCAGCTCCTCCCGCTCGGTCTCCATTTTCGAGGCGGCCGTTACCGGAACATGATGAAAAGGAATACCGTAACGCCGCGCAAGGGGTTCGAGATCGGCATGGTTCGATACGATCAGCGGAACATCAATGGCGAACTCCCCGATACTGTGTCGCCAGAGCAGCTCCTGCAGACAGTGGTCGTAGCGCGATACGAAAAGTGCGACGCGCATCTTCCTGTCTCCGAGCCGGATTTTCCAGGACGCGCCAAACTCCTTTGCAAGGGGGCTGAACGCTTCGTGGAGCTCGGCCGCCGGAATCGAGAAATTTGCGGTGCTCCACGAAACCCTGATAAAGAACATTTTTTCGACGGTATCGACATGCTCGTCGAGATCCAGAATGTTGCCGCCTCGCTCGTAAATGAAATGTGAAATGCGTGAAACAAGTCCCGCCCGGTCGGGGCAGGAGAGCAGCAGAATGGCTCCGGGTTCGGAAATGGTCATAAAACGGGTTGCATGGTAAAAAAAAGTCCTTCCAGGTCAAACTGGCGGAAGGTTATGAGTCAGATAAAATTTAATGTATTTTCACGAACAGTTGTACATCATGAAAAATTTCAACGTTCCGGATCCGGTCACCTTACACAGAGACATAGCAATACCAGGCATCATGACGATACGCAACTATTGGATATCAGCTTCCATAGTGATGCTTCTGGCGGGAATCCTGAGCTACTTTTATCTCGATATACCGGTAGCGCTCTGGTTCAACGGCCTGAAAACGACCGGCTTTTACCGCGTTTTCAAACTCATGACACGAATGGGAGAGTCGCAGTGGTATCTTGCCGCAGGCCTCCTCTCCTATCTGCTGCTGCGCAAAACGAAACCCGCCATATCGTCCTCGGGACTGCTGCTCTTCTCTTCAGTGGCACTCTCGGGGCTTGCTGCAGATCTCGTCAAGATAGTGCTCGGAAGGGCCCGGCCGAAGCTCTATTTCAGCGAAACGATCTTCGGCTTCGACCCGTTCCATCTCGAACATGCATGGATATCGTTCCCCTCCGGTCACTCCGCAACGGCCTTCAGTGTGGCTTCGACGCTCAGCATCCTCTTTCCGCAATACCGGATCGCCTTCTTCCTGTGGGCGGCGCTGATCGCCTTCAGCCGTGTGGCAACAACCCAGCACTACCTGAGCGACGTACTTGCCGGTTCGCTGCTCGGAGCAGCTTCCACGGCATTTCTCTACCATCGGTACTTCAAGACTCCATCCCATGCTCTCATCCCTTCGAAAATCCGGTAAACAGCAGCAGACGCTCCTGCTGGCGCTGCTTGTCGGCATCAGTTTTTTTGTCGGGCTCGGTTCGGCTCCGCTGTTCGACGTCGACGAAGGCGCTTTCAGCGAAGCCACCCGCGAAATGCTCGCCAGCGGCAACTACCTGACCACCTATCTGAACGGTCATCCCCGCTTCGACAAGCCGGTGCTGATCTACTGGCTCCAGCTGCTCAGCGTAAAAACCTTCGGTCTCAACGAGTTCGCCTTCCGCTTCCCCTCGGCCGCAGCATCGGCAATCTGGGCCGCTGCGCTTTACCGGTTCACCCGTAAGGAACTCGGCAGAGAGACGGCATTTCTGGCCACAATGTTCATGGTGCTCTCGCTCCAGGTAACCATTATCGCAAAAGCCGCAATCGCCGACGGACTGCTGAACTGCTGCCTTGCCGTCACCATGTTCGCCGTGTACACGCACTACAGAACCGGCTCGGCGACATCACGCCTTGTTGCCTTTGCCGCCGCCGGACTCGGGGTGCTGACCAAGGGACCGGTAGCCATCCTGATCCCCGGCGCGGTCTCCTTTCTCTTTTTCATGCAGCAGGGGCAGCTCAAAAACTGGTTCAGAACCGTGCTGAATCTCCGGGCGCTCCTGCTCTTCCTCTGCATCGTGATGCCCTGGTACACCCTCGAATACCTCGATCAGGGAATGGCGTTCGTCGAAGGGTTTCTCTTCAAACACAACGTCAACCGGTTCAGTTCATCCCTCGAAGGGCACTCAGGCTCTCTCTTCTACTACGTTCCCGTACTCCTGATCGGCCTGATGCCTTTTACAGGCATGCTGTTCACCACGCTCTTAAACCTGAAAAAACTGCTCAGCGAACCACTGAACCGTTTTCTTCTCATCTGGTTCGCCTTTGTCTTCGTCTTTTTTTCGCTCTCCGGCACCAAACTGCCGCACTACATGATCTACGGCTATACGCCGCTCTTCATCCTTATGGCAAGGCTCTTTGCAGAAACGAGGGCGCCACGCATCCAGGCGCTCTGGCCGGTTCTTTTCCTCCTGCTGTTCGCCGCGCTGCCGCTCCTCATCCCGATGGTCGCGCCCCGGATCGACGACCTCTACATTCTTGCCGTGCTCCGGAGCGCCCTCCGGCTCACCGGTACAAGCTATATGCTTATTCTCGCAGGGGCGGCCCTGCTGATTGCAGCACTGCAGTTCATCCCTGCCCTCTCCCCTCGCGGCCGGCTTGTCGCCGGAGGCCTTGTTTTCTGCCTCTGCATCAACTTCCACATCATGCCGCTCGTCGCCCGGCTGCTTCAGGAACCGGTCAAGGAAGCCGCCCTGCTCTCGAAAAGGGAAGGGTACAAAGTTGTCATGTGGAAAGTCTACTACCCCTCTTTTTTGCTATATTCCCTCTCTTTTGCTGAAAAAAGGGCGCCGGAAAAGGGAGAAATCGTACTGACGACCGTCAAATACCTTGAACGGCTCGAGAATCCGGAGCTGCTCTTCAGCAAGCACGGCATTGTGCTGGTAAAAAACAACGAAACGAGGCCCCGCCCATGAAGCTGTCGGTCGTCATACCGGTCATGAACGAAACGGAGAACATCCGGCCGCTTTTCCAGGCGCTCGAGGCGTCGCTCGGCTCCATCGATCACGAAATCATTCTTGTAGACGACGGCTCGACCGATGGAACCGTTGCCGCCATCGAAGCCTGCGCCCCGGCGCACTCCCGGCTGATTGTCCTGAACAAGAACTATGGACAGACAACCGCCATGGCGGCCGGCATCGAATATGCAGAGGGAGAACTGATCGCCACCATGGACGGAGACCTGCAGAACGACCCGGCGGATATTCCCTTGATGATGCGCTACCTCGAAGAGCAGGAACTCGATGTGGTTGCCGGACGTCGGGCTTCAAGAAAAGACGGCATGATGCTGCGCAAGATTCCGAGCGCCATCGCCAATGCCATGATCAGAACCCTCACCGACGTGCATATCCGCGATTACGGCTGCACCCTGAAGGTGTTCAGGAAGGATGTCGCCAAAAACCTCGGGCTGTACGGGGAACTGCACCGCTTCATCCCGGTGCTTGTGCAGCTTTACGGCGCACGGATGGCCGAAATGGATGTACGCCACCATCCGAGAAAGTACGGCAGTTCGAAATACGGTATCGGCAGAACCTCCAGGGTGCTCAGTGACCTGCTCTTCATGGTCTTTTTCCAGAAATACGGACAGAAACCCATGCACCTGTTCGGAACCCTCGGTTTCATCTCCTTTTTTCTGGGCATCGCCGTCAACCTCTACCTGCTCGCCCTGAAGATTCTGGGTCATGAGATCGGCGGACGTCCCCTGCTCTCGCTGGGCATCATTCTGACATTTATCGGCATACAGCTCATCACCAGCGGGTTTGTCGCCGAATTCATCATGCGCACCTATTACGAGTCGCAGAACAAGAAACCCTACATCATCAGAAAAATCGTTGACAAACCGTAAGCAAAACATATCGAAGCTACTCAAAACCCTTGTTCAGCTTCTGGTCACCGCCCTGACGCTCTATCTCGTTCTGACGAAAATCGACACGGCCAGGCTGCTGGAAATCATCCGGCGCGCGAACCCGTGGTATCTCTTTCTGGCACTCCTGTTTTTCAATATCTCGAAAATCATCAACGCGCTCAGGCTGAACCGTTTTTTCAGGGATATCGGCATCGAACTCTCGACGCTCTACAACCTGAAGCTCTACTACCTCGGGATGTTCTACAACCTTTTCCTTCCCGGGGGAATCGGAGGCGACGGCTACAAAATCTACATCCTTCAGAAAAACCACGGCATAAAAATGCTCAACGTTTTCCATGCCGTTTTCTGGGACCGCGTCTGCGGCATCATCGCCCTTGCCGTGCTCTCGCTCATCCTGCTGATACCCAGCAGCTTCGCCCAGAAACTTCCTGAACTGGTGCCCTACGCCTGGGCGGCGATGGCCCTCATCTATCCGGCGTCGTTTCTGCTCAACAGGCTCTTCTACAGGCAGTTCCTGCCAAGCTTTGCCGTTACGGCATGGGAATCGATGCTGATCCAGATCACCCAGGTCATCTCCGCGTTCTTCATCCTCAAGGCCATCGCCCCTACCCATCACGCCATCGATCATCTGGCGATCTTTCTCATATCGAGCATAGCCACCGTCCTGCCGATAACGGTTGGAGGGGCAGGAGCCAGGGAGGTAACCTTTTACTACCTGCTCGGCTATCTCTCACTCGATACCAGCACCGGCGTGGCGCTCTCGCTGATCTTTTTCGTCATATCGGCAATCTCGGCCCTTCCGGGCATTCTGGGCCGTACACGACACGAGAAAAGCGTCCTCCTGCCGGAAAACACCGGGGGGTGACCGCCCGGATCCGGAAACCTTGTCAGGCTAAAGGCCCGGTTGTGGAGGCGATCCATGAAAGATAGCCGGGAAGCCCTGCGGTGACGGGTATCCGGATGATTTCAGGAACGTCGTAGGGATGATACTCGCTGATGTACGATTCGAGAGCCGAATAGCGCTCTGCGGTTGTCTTGATCAGGAGCAGCATTTCGGCCTCGCGCTGCATCGCTCCCTCCCAGAGAAAAAAACTGCGGATGCCGGTCATCTGGATACAGGCAGCAAGCCGGTTGCCGAGAATCCCTTCCGCGAGCTGTTCGGCCTCCTCCCTTCCGGGTATGGTCGTGACGACCATGCAATACTCTTCATTCATGGCAATGTATCCTTGAAGGTTGCAGAAACTGCCTGATGCCGAAGCAGTCTACAGTTCGAGAAGCTTTTTCGTGAACCGCTGGAAAGGATGGGCTCCGTCGCTGCGAAGCAAAACGGTATCTTCGATGCGCACGCCGAGCCGGCCGGGAAGATAGATGCCCGGCTCGATGGTAAACACCATGTTTTCACCTAAAATCCTGCTGTTTTTCGAACTGATGCGCGGCTCTTCATGCACGTCGATGCCGACACCGTGGCCGAGACTGTGACCGAAGGCCTCGCCATATCCGCGCCGATCGATATAGCCCCGAACCGTTCCGTCAAGCTCGGCGGCGCTCATGCCGCATCGGGCAGTGGTGAGCCCGAGCTGCTGGGCATCGGCAACGATGCTGTAGATCGCCCGGTTTTCGGGGGAAACCCTGCCGAGAGCCACCGTGCGGGTCTGGTCGGAAGCGTACCCCTCCGAGACGCAGCCCATATCGATCACGATAAGCTCGCCAGGCCGGAAATGCGAGGCTGTCGGCTTTGCATGCGGCATGGCCGCCCGCGCTCCTGATGCCACTATAGGTTCGAACGAGTCTTTCTCGGCCCCGAGTTTTTTATGCTGGTAGGTGATTTCCGCGGCAATATCGAGTTCGGTCGCCTGCGTACCGATCAGCGGAAGAATCATCTCGAACACCTGCTCGCTGATCGACGCAGCGCGCTGCAGGTGCATCAGCTCGATACGGTTTTTCACCATTCTCAGGTCGTCGAAAAAAGAGACGAGCGGCACCGCAGCGGTCATGGGGTCGAGCCGGTCGCAAAGGCGCTGCGCTTCGTCCCACATCATGCTGTCGGACTGGATGCCGACAGCCGGTCCGAGCGGATAGGCGCCGGAAAAGAGCTCCGGGGCGAAGCCGTCTGAAGCGATGACCGTCTCGGCAATACCGACCTCTGTGGCTGCCTGCTCGCGGTAGCGGAAATCGGTAAAAAGAACAAGCCGCTCGGGAGTAACGAGCAGCCGTGCGTTGGAGCCGCTGAAACCGGAAAGCCACCTGATGACGGAAAGATCGGAAACGATCAACGCCCCGAGGTTCAGTGCCGCCATTTTTTCGCGGACCCTGACAAGGTCCGTTTCGCGGTATCCGTCAAGAAACTGATGATCCATGCTGTTTGTTCGACTGCGTGAAAAATACCGGGGCAACGGCCCGGACGCTTGCAATACGCTATATTCTTGTTATAATTTAGAATAGTGCTGTTTTTTTTTGCGCGCCGCCGCACGGGACACGGTACTGCTCCTGAACCGGCAACCCGGTCAAGGCCATTGACCATAGAGTTCTTCCTTTAGATTTATACATATTCACTCTCTTTGCCAACCATTTTTTTCATGGCCCACAAGGATTTTCTACACAAGCTGCTCTCCGGTGAACATTTCACGCAGGAAGAGATGACCCAGTGCATGAATGCCATCATGAACGGCGTTTTTCCCGATACGGTCATTGCCGCACTGCTGGCGCTGCTGGAACGCAAGGGAACGACCTCGACGGAAATCGCCGGGGCATACTACAGCCTCATCGCCAAGGCACAAGCCATCGATCTCTCCGAGGATGCCGTCGATACCTGCGGCACCGGGGGAGATCATGCCGGAACGTACAACATCTCGACCGTTGGCTCCATTATCGCCAACAGCGCCGGCGTACCGGTTGCCAAGCACGGAAACCGTTCGGTTACCAGCAGCTGCGGCAGCGCAGACGTGCTCGAGGAACTCGGGTTCCACGTAGACCTCCCGCCGGAAGCCACCAGAGAGCTCTTCGCCCGGACCGGATTTTCATTCCTCTTCGCACCACTCTACCACCCGTCCATGAAACGGGTTGCACAGATACGCAGGGATCTCGGCATACGAACGCTTTTCAACATGCTCGGCCCCCTCATCAATCCCGCCCGTTCGAAACGCCAGCTTGTCGGCGTCTACAGCAGCGATCTCATGGAGCTCTATACGGAGGTGCTTCTGCAGACCGGCACGAACCATGCCATGGTGGTGCACGCCCTGACCGGCGAAGGCTGCCCGCTCGACGAGCCGAGCCTCGACGGCCCCACATGGATCGTCGAGATCCAGAACGGCTATGTCTGTCGCCATACGGTCTACCCGGAGGATTTCGGGCTTCAGCGCCACCCGCTCTCAGCCATCAAGGGAGGCGACCGCAAGACGAATGCCGCCATCATCAGAAGCATTCTCGACGGCAGCGCTTCACCGGCACAGACCGATGCCGCACTCTTCACGTCGGCAATGGCCTGCTATATATCGGGAAACGCCCGCTGCATCGATGACGGGTTCGTCCTGTCCAGAGAGGTGCTCGAAAGCGGCGAAACCGAAAGAAAGTTCCGGGAGATTGTGAACCTAAATGCGGAACTTTCCGCCCGGAGCAGGGAAACCGTCAACTAAGCACTTACATTTTTTCCAAAAAACTTGTATTATTGATGCTTTCTTCTGCAGCTGAAGTGAGTTTTTAATTGTCATCATGAACGGAAACGACACCCTGCATCCTGATATCCAGCACAGCATCTCCGACAAACTGCGCATGTCGGGAGTGAGTGCCCCCCGGCAGAAAGCCATTCAGCAGGCGCTGGAAAATGTCAACAAACCGGGTTTCAGGATCGAGCCGTCGGCCATCATTCCGCTCATGAAACCCGTCACCTGGTTTCCCCCGATGTGGGCCTTCGCCTGCGGGGTCGTATCGACCGGAGAGGATCTGGCGTCGAACTGGTCGATCCTCCTGAGGGGCGTCATTCTTGCAGGTCCGCTCATGTGCGCGATGTCGCAGACCATGAACGACTATTTCGACCGGGAGGTGGACGCCATCAACGAGCCTGACCGCCCGATTCCGGCGGGCAAGATATCGAAATCGGCCAGCTGGCTCATCACCTTCGGACTCATTATCACGGGCTTCCTGGTCGCTCTTTCCATCCATCCCTACGTCGTCGCCATCGCCTTTGTCGGGGTGCTCATGTCGCACGCCTACTCCGGACCTCCGATCAGGGCGAAACGCAACGGCTGGTTCGGCAACCTCATCGTCGGACTCGCCTACGAGGGCGTGGCGTGGCTGACAGGAAGTTTCGCCATCACCCAGGGCGTACCCTCTTCGGAAACCATCGCTCTGGCCATCATTTTTTCACTCGGAGCGCATGGCATCATGACGCTCAACGACTTCAAATCGGTCGTCGGCGACAACATCCGGAAGGTAGCCTCCATTCCCGTGCAGCTTGGCGAAAAAAAGGCCGCCGTACTGGCCTCGGTGATCATGGACCTTGCCCAGGTCGCGGCAATCTCGATTCTCGTGGTCAAATCAGCATGGATAACGACCGCCCTTGCCGTGTTCCTGCTGATCGCCCAACTCCCGATGCAGAAAATCCTGATAGCGAACCCCAGGGAAAAGGCTGTATGGTACAACGCATTCGGCACCCTGCTGTATGTGCTGTCCATGATGGTGTGTGCGGCAGGCATCCGCCCATAACAGAATGGCAGAAACCAAAACAAGAGGTTTCAGGTTTTCTAAACTATTATTATATTCCGGTTCGTTTTTTTAACACCAATAGACTTGCACCATGTCCAAAGTTTGTGTCCTGACTGGAAAAAGACCGAAATATGGCAATAATGTTTCTCACGCCAACAACCACACCCGTACCCGTTTCGAGCCGAACCTGCATACAAAGAGAATCTGGATTGAAGAGGAAAAATGCTGGGTCAAGGTAAAGCTTTCCGCAAAAGCGATGAAAATCATCTCCAGAACCGGCACAGCAAAGCTCGCTGCGCTCCTGAAATAAGCGTCCTCCCGGCGGAGTACATCACAACAGCTTTTCCAAGGCTCAATCCCCAACCGGATTGAGCCTTTTTCAGTCTATGAAAAAAAGAATCATCATCTACACCGACGGGGCATGCAGCGGTAATCCCGGAAAAGGCGGCTGGGGGGCTCTCCTGATGTATGAGAGCCAGTGCCGGGAAATTTCCGGCTACGAGCGCGCCACCACCAACAACCGCATGGAGCTCACGGCAGCCATCGAAGGGCTCGAGGCCCTGAAGGAACCCTGCGTGGTAGACCTGTACAGCGATTCCGCCTATCTGGTCAATGCCCTGAATCAGGGGTGGCTGAAGCGCTGGACCGGGAACAACTGGCTCACGGCGGCAAAAAAAAGCGTCGAAAATATCGACCTGTGGAAAAAAATACTGAAGTTGGTTACATTGCACGAGGTTACCTTTCACAAAGTCAAAGGGCACAGCGACAACGTCTTCAACAACCGCTGCGACGAACTGGCCCGCCAGGCGATCAAAAACAACTCCTGACCTGTTGACCCATGCAGAGCAACGCCGGACCTGAAGAGACAGCACAGAAACGCTCCCTTAAAAAAGGCCCCGGGCTGCTCATCTCAATCAGCATTGTCAGCATGCTTCTCTTTCTGGGTGTTGTGCTCTGGGTGAACTGGGCCAAGCCCCGCATCGAGCCTGAACCGCTGAACCGCGATATCGGAAGCCTGGTGGACCGCATTCCGGGAAAATCGGATGCGCTGATCTACCTCGGCATGAAGGATATCCGCAGCAGTTCCTTCTGGCGGAAGGTCATGCCGGACTCCATGAAAAAGGCCCCGATCATCAGAATGGGAGGGAAAATCGACAGCCTCATGAACAGCCGCGGCATCGTCATGTCGGAAGACCTGGATACCCTTCTTCTGAGTTTCCGCCGCGCCGGTTTTAAAAAGAACGATTTCATAGCCGTGGCCTCGGGAAACTTTTCCAGCAAGCTCCCCGAATCCTTTCTGAAACTGAACAGCCGGGAAAGCGCACCGGCGGAAGGCCGCAACTGTTACGCCCTCGACCGGAATTTCTGGGTCTGCCCACTCGGCCCGCGAAGGATCGCGGTTGCCAGCAGCAGGGAGATGCTCGAAGGTTTTTTAAAGCCTTCCGGCAGCTTTTTCCAGCGGGACTCGCTCTCTGCGGTACTGATCGACAAGGCTGTCTACAAATCGCATCTCTGGTTTGCCCTCCCCTCCCCGGAATGGACGAACAGCGCGCTGCAGAGCCTCACTTCGGCTAACAGCGACATGAAGGGGGTGGGAAATCTGAACCGTATCCTCCATCTCGCCCTGTCGGCGAAATTCAACGACGGCATCGAAGCCGAAACCGAATGGGTCTACCGGACGCGCCGGGCGGCATTTTTCGCATCGACTTTCCTCTGGGGAGCAGCCAGGCTCTCGGGCCTTTCCGAGTCGAGAACAAGCCATCAGACCAGAGAACTGCTCGACCGGGTCAGCATTCAGCAGAATCTCGAATCGGTCATCATCCATACCGATCTTCCGGAAAGCATTTTCAGGAAAACCGGCAACGAACGCTGAGTACCGGTTCAGGGAGACGACTGGAGAAAACAGAGGCGGTTCCCTTTCCACGCTACGACCAGACTGCCGCTGACGACGATTTTCCTGCCCGGCTGCGAGTTCAGCAGTGAAACGAGACGCTGCAGCATGGCGGCATCGGCCGTTGCTCCCGATTCCTGAAGCGCCCTTTTGAAAATCTCTTTCTGCTCGAAAACGGAGAGCTTCTTCAGCTCCCGGGCATCGAGCCAGCCCTGCCGAAAAGAAAGCCCAGGTCTGGATATTGTCAGCCGCTCGAAATACGCTTCAAGAAACGCCTGAAGCTCTCCGGCCTGCTCCGAAAGCCGCTGCAGGGAAGGAAGCAGCTTGTGGGGGAAACGCTCCTCGACAAGCGGAATAACCCTGTTGCGGATGAAGTTCCGGTCGTAATCGATGCCGAAGTTGCTGTCGTCGGTTCGGAAAGGGATCGATTTTTCGTTAAGGTAATCGAGAATCTCGCCCTTGCCGAGAAGCAGCAGGGGGCGTATCACCCTGCCATGCATTGCCCTGATGCCTTTAAGACCGAGCAGCGACGTACCACGGAAAAGATTGAACAGCATGGTTTCGGCATTGTCGCTGACATGGTGGCCGGTTGCGATCTTCGTCATGCCGTGCTCTTCGAGAAGCGAAGAAAACCATTCATAGCGCAGCTCCCTTGCGGTCTCTTCAAGTGATTTCTTCCCCGCCGCCGAGGCCGCCGCCGTATCGAAACGCACGCTGAAGCACTCCACCCCCCTGATGGCGCACTGCTCCCTGACGAAGCCTTCATCACCCAGGCTCTCCTCCCCTCGAAGCTGAAAGTTGCAGTGAGCCGCGCTGATCCGGCAAGGAACGACAGGAGCCACGGCACAGAGCAGGCAGAGCAGAGCCATGGAGTCGGGACCACCCGAAACTGCGGCAAGCACATGATCCCCTTCAGCGACAAGCTGACGGTCGCGCAGCTGCTGCAGAAATTTTTTTTCGAGACGGTTCAAGGCATTTTCCGCTTTTCAATCGTTGCAAAGACTAACTAAAATGTATTTTTTCCTCCGTATTACCATAGGAGGCCGTCATTAACCGTCGTAAAGGGTATCTTCAGACCCTGCGACAAACCGGAAAATAACACCGGAGGTTAACGCCGACACTGCGTAACCGTGTCCATCATCCTGATCAGACGAACCATGTTCACTCCCTGGGGTTACCCGACCATTCTGAAAACCGGCCTCGTCGCACTTTTTGTTTCGGGAGCGGCGGCCTTTTTTGCCCTGCCCTTTCTTCCGGCAGCACTGCTTTTCTCTTCATCTCTCCTGCTTTTCACGCTTTACTTTTTCCGGGACCCGAAAAGGAAGCCGCCGGATGAAAAAAGCGCCATCGTCGCCCCTGCCGACGGCAAGGTACTTCTGATCCGGCCGGTCGTCAACAGCTTTACCGGTCCTTCATCGACGCTGGTGAGCATCTTCATGTCGCCGCTGAACGTGCATGTAAACCGCATCCCTCTGGACGGAACGGTCACGCACCTCAGCTATCATCCGGGAACCTTCATGATGGCGTTCGATCACCGCAGCCTGGAGAGCAATGAAAAAATGGAGATCGGCATCGAAAACGGCGAAATGAAGGTGCTCTTCAGCCAGGTATCGGGTTTCATGGCACGGCGCATAGTCTGCATGCTGAATCAGGGCGATCGTGTGATACGGGGAGAACGCTTCGGCATGATCAGGTTCGGCTCAAGGGTCGATATCGTTCTTCCGGCCCATGCCGAGGTAACCGTCACGAAGGGAGAGCGGACAAGGGCCGGAGAAACGGTAATCGCGCGCATCTGAGGCTCAGGCTGCCCGGTTCCGGGCCCGAAAAAGTTTGGTTTCGGATGGAGTATTGATTATATAAATACCAAGTAATATACTTTTCAACGTTTTAATTCGCGGAGAGAGAGATCATGTTCGGATTAGGCGGTCAGGAACTCATACTTATTCTCTTGATCATACTGCTTCTGTTCGGCGCCAAAAAGCTGCCCGAACTTGCTCGCGGCCTTGGAAAAGGCATGAAGGAGTTCAAAAAAGCCCAGACTGAAATAGAGGATGAGTTCAACAAGGTTGTGGAAGAACCACCAAAGAAAACTCCGGAAAACTCTACAGAATCGAAATCGTGAACCTGCGTGCTCACCTGAAAAAGCCCTCCCTGAAGGGCTTTTTCAGCTTCTTTTATTCAACCTGTTTTAGCCTTATCTTTCCTGCAGTTATCTCCAACCAGGAATACGGCTCATGCTCAGCAGCCTGTACATCAGAAATCTTGCCCTGATAAGGGAACTCACCGTCGAGTTCACAAAAGGGCTGACCATCATTACCGGTGAAACCGGTGCGGGAAAATCCATGCTTGTCGGAGCGTTGAGCCTGGTGCTTGGAGAACGCGCCAGCAGCGACATTGTCCGATCCGGCGAAAACAAGGCGGTCATCGAAGCGGTGCTCTCCGGTCCCCTTCCTGAAAGGCTGCGCCCCCTTCTGGAAGAGGCTGGAATAGAAAACGCTCCCGAGACCCTGCTGCGCAGGGACATTTCCGCCTCGGGACAGTCGCGCTGCTTCATCAACGACACCCCCTGCACGGCGGGGCTGCTGAAACAGGCCGGCCTTCTGCTCATCGATCTGCACGGTCAGCACGACCATCAGCTGCTGCTCAATGCCGCATCTCATGAGGGAATGCTCGACGCTTTCGCCCGAAGCGCGCAGGAAAGCTCGGCCTACCGGGATGCGTATTCGAGCATCGCAACGCTTTCCGGACGGCAGAAACAGCTCGAGGAACGCGCCAGGGAGTTCAGGGAGAGAAAAGAGATGATGGAGTTCCAGTTCAACGAACTCGACACCCTCGAACTCAAAGAGGGCGAAGAGGAGGAGCTGGAAAACGAAATAACGCTGCTTGAAAATGCCGAAACGCTCTTCGGGCTCGGCTCGGAGCTGGGCATTCTGCTTTACGAAGAGGAGCGCTCCGCCTATACGTCCCTCTCCTCGGCCCGCCACATTCTGGAGAAGCTCGCCGCAATCGACAAACGCTTCGAAAGCAGGCTCGAAGAGGCCCGTTCAGCCGAAAGCATGGTCGAGGAGCTCTACCGCTTCGTAAACCGTTACACGGCAGCCGTCGAGTTCAACGTCGACCGGCTCGACACTCTCAGGGGACGCCAGCTTCTGCTCCAGCGGACGCGCAAGAAATACGGACGGAGCGTTGCCGAGCTGATTGCCTGGCGAGACGAGCTCTCCCTTGGCCTCGGCTTCGAAGAGTCTCTTACCGAAGAGCGCAACCGGCTCGACACGGAGATGCTCCTTCAGCGCCGCAAACTTTCCGAAGCCGCGGCTGCGCTCTCGCAGAAGCGCAGGATTGCCGCCGCGAAGCTCGACGAAACACTCGAACGGGAGCTGTCGATGCTCGGTATCGCCGGAGCGCGGTTCCGGACGGCGTTCAGCCCGGAAAAGGACCCTCTGGGCGACATTACCATCGGAAATGAACGCTTCAGGGCCTTCGGCAACGGACACGAAAAAATCGAATTCCTGATTTCGGCCAACACCGGAGAAGCGTTGAAACCGCTGGCAAAAGCCGCATCAGGAGGCGAAATCTCACGGGTGATGCTCGCCCTGAAAAGCGCCCTTGCCGAATCGGCCGCGCTTCCGATTCTCGTATTCGATGAAATCGATACCGGCATCAGCGGCACGACGGCCCATGCCGTTGCCGCCAGCCTGAAGAGGCTGTCGCGTCTGCACCAGATCGTCGCCATCACCCATCTTCCGCAGATCGCCGCCATGGCCGACACCCATCTCTCGATAGGCAAAACGACCGAGAACGGAAGGACCTCTGCCGTTGTGGTGCCGCTCGATGCCGAAGGCCATATCCGGGCCGTCGCCGGACTCATCAGCGGACGGAACATTTCCGACTCCTCGCTCAGACTTGCCGGAGAACTGGTGGCAGGCGCAAAATCCGTCTGACCGGGATTCTTCCGGTAACGCCCGAGCCTCCCTCGCCCGGCATTCCATGCAGCCGGAGGGATACCGCTCCGGAAACGGAAATCATGAATAGCAGGTTTTTCAAGGCACCTTTTAGAAAAAAAGGAAAGTTTGCCTTATTATGCGTACCATAACCGAATACCATTTAACAAGGTTTTTTTACCCTTATGTCCACACGACTCATTTCAGGCTCCGCCGTTGCCCTCGTCACACCGTTCAGGCTGGACGGGTCTCCGGATACCGATGCATTGAAAAGACTTGTACGGTTTCATATCGAGGCCGGAACCGATATCATCATCCCCTGCGGAACAACCGGAGAATCGCCGACACTCTCCGAAAAGGAGCAGACGCTTGTCATCACCACGGTGAAAGAAGAGGCTGGAGATCGGATCATGGTTGCCGCCGGAGCCGGAACCAACGCCACCGATCATGCCGTCCGGCTGGCGAAAAATGCGGAGCAGGCAGGCGCCTCCGCTATCCTGTCGGTTTCGCCCTACTACAACAAGACCTCCCAGGAGGGCATATACCAGCACTACCGCTGTATTGCCGAAGCGGTCTCCGTTCCGGTCATCATCTACAACGTTCCCGGCAGGACCGCCTGCAACGTTGCGGCATCGACCATACTCAGGCTTGCCCGGGATTTTGGCAACATCGCCGCAGTCAAGGAGGCTTCGGACAATATCGCCCAGATTACCGAACTGCTCGAGGAGAGACCCGAGCACTTCTCGGTACTGACCGGAGAGGACATGCTGATTCTTCCATTCATGGCCATGGGCGGGGACGGCGTGATTTCCGTAGCGGCGAACCAGGTGCCGACGGCCGTAAAGCAGCTGGTTGAAGCTGCACGCGCCGGCCGACTCGAAGAGGCCCGTGCCATCAACAGCCGGTACCACCGTCTCTTCAGACTGAACTTCGTTGAAAGCAACCCCGTGCCGGTAAAATATGCGCTGGCGCTGATGGGCATGATCGAGGAGGTCTACCGGCTGCCGCTGGTGCCTCTGGCCGACGGGAACAAACTCCTCCTGAAAGAGGAACTGCAATCCCTCGGACTCCTCTGAAACACTCCGGCAGCGCTGCCGGACACCGAAAAACCCAACAAAAAAGGCTGTCCTCCGGAAAGGACAGCCTTTTTCACTGCTGTTGCAGAAACGTCTACAGAGCAGCGAGAGCCTGAACGAAACTGTCGAGCTCCGCTCTCGTGCGCTTTTCGGTAACGGCTACCAGAAGACCGTTCCCGCCGCAGGCGGAAAGATCGTAACCCGCAAAAATACCTTTGTCGAGCAAGGCGCCGATAATTTCAGCGGCGGGCAGCGGCGTATCCAGAACGAACTCACGGAAGAACGGCGAGCCGAACATGAGCCGGTAGCCCGGCAGCTCCGAGATTGCGCCTGCCAGATAATGCGCCTTGAGCGCACACTGTTCGGCCACCTCACGGATGCCCTCTTTGCCGAGCAGTGAAAGGTAGACAGCTGCCTGAAGAGCGCAGAGCGCCTGATTGGTGCAGATGTTCGATGTGGCTTTTTCCCTGCGGATATGCTGCTCCCTGGTCTGGAGCGTAAGAATGAATCCGTCGTTGCCGTCGCGATCCTTCGTCATGCCGACAAGACGGCCCGGAATCTTGCGGACATAGGCCTGGCGGACGGTAAAGATACCGAGATAGGGCCCGCCGAAATTCTGGTGATTGCCGAGTGGCTGCCCTTCGCCGACCGCGATATCGGCGCCGTAACTGCCGGGAGCGGCAAGAATGCCCAGAGAGAGCGGATCGGCAGACACGACGAAAAGTGCACCGCTCCGGCGGGCTTCGGCGCCGATCGCCTCAACCTCCTCAAGCGATCCGTAAAAGTTCGGCTGCTGTACGACAACGGCGGCGACCCGGTCGCCGACAAGCTCTTTCAGGCCGTCGAGACTGCCGATTCCGTCCTCGAGCCTGTTCTGGAGAATCACGCCATGACCGGAAGCTTCAAGGTAGGTTTTCAGGACACTGACGGTATAGGGGTTCATGCTGCCGGCAAGCACAACCTGCTCTCGTCCGGTCACGTTCATGGCCATGAGCACCGCTTCGGCCAGGGCGGTCGCTCCGTCGTACATCGAGGCGTTGGCTACATCCATACCGTAGAGGCGGCACATCATGCTCTGGTACTCGTAAATCGCCTGCAGCGTGCCTTGCGACACCTCCGCCTGGTAGGGCGTATAGGCGGTGTAGAACTCGCTGCGCGAAACGATGCTCCTGATGGCCGAAGGGATGAAATGATCGTAGGATCCGCCTCCGAGATAGCTGACATAACCGGCGCTGCTGCGGTTGGCGGAGGCAAGACCTTCAAGCAGCTTCATGACCTCCTGCTCGCCGAGAGCCGGAAAGAGATCGAGGGCACGCTGCAGACGGATTTCCTGCGGAATGTCGGCAATCAGATCATCGAACGATGCGGCCCCGATACTCCGGAGCATATCCTCACGGTCCCGGTCGGTATTGACGATAAATGGCATTGGTTCAGGTAGAGACTGATAGGGTTGAAGATGTTACTCGCCGGTAAGCTGACGGTAGGCCGCAGCGTCGAGAAGCCCGGCAACGGAGGCAGGATCGTCGATGCGGATCTTCACCAGCCACCCCTCGCCATAGGGATCCTTGTTGACGATTTCAGCGGCGTCCAGCGCGCCGTTCACCTCCAGAATCTCGCCGGCTACGGGAGCGAAAAGATCGGCTACGGTTTTTACCGCTTCGACCGTTCCGAAAACCTCATGCTCTTTAAGTTTCGTTCCGGCAGGCTTCAGCTCGACAAAAACAATGTCCCCAAGCTCGGACTGCGCGAAATCGGTAATACCTGCAAGTGCGGAGCTGCCGTCTTCCAGCAGTTTGATCCATTCATGGTCTTTGGTGTAGCGAAGATCGTCAGGAATAGTCATGGGAAAATAACCTGGTTAAGAGTTGGCTTGAGTAGACTGCAATAAAGCTTGAAGGTCAAGGTAATATATTTTTCAAAGAGCTGAAACAGATGCGGGCGTTTGCAGCGGCAGGAAAAACAGGCTGTCAGGAAAGGCGCTGCCGCATGGATTCATAGAGCAGGATTCCCGCCGTGACGCTCACGTTGAGCGACTCGACGCATCCGGCGATGGGAACACGCACCGTGCTGTCGCAGAACTTCATGGCTTCCGGAGACAGCCCGCTTCCCTCGGCGCCCAGCACCAGCACGGTCGGTCCTTTCAGGTCGGCGTCGGTGTAATTGAGTTCGGCATCCATATCGGCGGCATACACCCGGAAATTGCGTTCCCGAAGATATTCGAGCGTACGCACAAGGCTTTTCACCTTGCATATCCGCATATGCGAAAGGGCCCCTGCCGAAGCCTTGTGCACCGCGGCGTTGACCGGCGCGCCGCGGCCCTCGATAAGCACGACGCCGTCGGCGGCAGCCGCTTCGGCGGTACGGACGATCGCCCCGACGTTATGCGGGTCTTCAAGACCCTGAAGCACGACAATCAGAGGCGACGAGTTGCGGGGTCGGGAAAGAATCTCTTCGATCGTATAGAAGGAAACGGTGGTAATAAGGGCACAGACCCCCTGATGCTTGGCCGAACCGGCAATCTGGGTGAGTTTTTCGAGACGGGCCTTTCCGCTGACCAGTTTCAGGCGTCGGGCCGTTATGACGATCTCCTTGAGCTTGGGGTGGGAGGTATTGAACTGGTAATAGATTTTCTCGATGCTCTCCGGCTTCTTCTGAAGCAGTTCGAGAACCGCGTTGCGGCCGTACACGACGTTTTCGCTCTGTTCGGTCTGTTCTGAATACATGAAAGTCACTGCTCCTGTGGAATGGTCGATGAGTCGCCCTGCCTGCCGATACCGGAAAGGGCGTTCCCGAAGAAACTGCTCTGAACGGGTTATCTTCACGAATGTAATTAAAATGAGTTAAATTCGATTTTTTTTATATCTTTTTGGTCACTCTCATTTAGCACGCTTTGCTGTTCTGCATGTAACTTTCTTGCGTCTTATCCGGTTACATCTTGGTGAGTAGTGCATTTATTTCTTCAGTCGCTGTTTTTCATTTTTTCAAGCAAATCCAGTAACAACTTGCCCATATGAGCCGGACGTTTAAGACAATGGAGGGAAATGAAGCCTTAGCTCATATCTCTTACCGTACCAGTGAAGTAATCTCAATCTACCCGATCACGCCGGCCTCACCGATGGGCGAGTATTCCGACGCATGGGCAGCTGAAGGGAAAACCAACATCTGGGGAACCATTCCCAAGGTTGATGAAATGCAGAGCGAGGCCGGCGCCGCGGCTGCCGTACACGGCGCGCTGCAGACGGGTGCGCTCACCACGACCTTTACCGCTTCGCAGGGTCTGCTCCTGATGATCCCGAACATGTACAAGATCGCAGGAGAACTCTCTCCCTGCGTCATTCATGTTTCGGCCCGCTCGCTCGCCGCACAGGCTCTCTCGATTTTCGGAGATCACGGCGACGTCATGTCGGTTCGCGGCACCGGTTTCGCCCTGCTCGCATCGAGCTCGGTACAGGAGGTAATGGACATGGCCCTGATTTCTGCAGCAGCGACACTGGAGTCAAGAGTACCCTTCATGCACTTTTTCGACGGGTTCAGAACCTCGCACGAAATCTCGAAAATAGAAGTCGTTCCCGATGAAGTCATCAGGGAAATGATCAGCGACGAACTTGTCATCGCCCATCGCAACCGGCGCATGAGCCCTGACGCCCCGATAATAAGAGGCACCTCGCAGAACCCGGACACCTATTTCCAGGGCAGGGAGACCGTCAACAGCTATTACCAGGCATGTCCCGGCATCGTCGAGCGCCTGATGGACAAATTCGGAGAACTGACCGGACGCCACTACAAGCCATATCAGTACTACGGCGCCCCTGATGCCGAAAGGGTGGTCATCCTCATGGGTTCAGGCGTCGAAACCGTCCGTGAAACGGTCGAATTCCTCAATCTTTCAGGAGAAAAAGTCGGTGTTGTCAATGCCCGACTCTTCCGTCCTTTCGATATCGAAAGCTTCGTCAAGTCGCTGCCTGCATCGGTTACATCCGTTTCGGTGCTCGACCGCGTAAAGGAGCCCGGAAGCGCCGGAGAACCGCTCTATCTCGACACCGTCAACGCCCTGTTCGAAGGGTTCCAGAAAGGCCTCATAAAAGCCATACCGGCAATCACGGGAGGCCGTTACGGACTTTCGTCGAAAGAGTTCACCCCGACCATGGTCAAGGCCGTTTTCGACAACATGGCTTCCGCTTCGCCGAAAAACCATTTCACGATCGGCATCAGGGAAGATATCACCGGCTCAAGCCTCGACTACGACCGCTCGTTCTCGATCGAACCCGACAAAGTGTTCCGGGCCATCTTCTACGGCCTCGGCTCGGACGGCACGGTCGGCGCAAACAAGAACACCATCAAGATTATCGGCGAAAACACGCCGAACTACGCACAGGGCTACTTCGTGTACGATTCCAAGAAAGCAGGTTCCATAACGACCTCGCACCTGCGCTTCGGACCAGAGCAGATCCATTCGACCTATCTCATCAGCGATGCGCACTTCATCGGCTGCCATCACTGGATTTTCCTCGAGATGATCGATCTGCTCAAGAATCTCAAGCAGAACGGCACCCTGCTGCTGAATTCGCACTACAGCCCCGATGAGGTATGGGAAAAGCTGCCGAAAATCGTTCAGGAGCACCTGATCCGCAAGCAGGCGAAACTCTATACCATCGACGCCTACAAGGTCGCCCAGGCAAGCGGCATGGGCCAGCGCATCAATACCATCATGCAGGCATGCTTCTTCGCCATTTCGGGCGTTCTGCCCCGTGAAGAGGCCGTCGAGAAAATCAAGGAATCCATCCGCCAGACTTACGGAAAGAAAGGCGACGAGGTTGTCAACCAGAACATCCAGGCTGTCGAGGCCACCCTGGCCAACCTGAACGAGGTGACGATCGGTTCTGTGGTCGAAAGCAAGAGCGAACTCCGCTCCCCGATTGTCGGTGAAGCTCCCGAATTCGTCTGCAACGTGCTTGCAAGAATCATCTCCGGGGAAGGCGACGAGATACCGGTCAGCGAACTTCCCGCCGACGGTACCTATCCGACCGGCACCTCGAAATTCGAGAAACGCAACCTGGCCGACGAAATCCCGGTATGGGAGGCCGATATCTGCATCGAGTGCGGCAAATGCTCCATGGTCTGTCCGCATGCGGCGATCAGGGCCAAAGTGTACGATCCGAAATATCTGGCGAACGCACCGCACACCTTCAAATGCATCGATGCGAAAGGCGCCAGCTGGGAAGGGATGAAATATACCATCCAGGTCGCTCCTGAAGACTGCACCGGCTGCGAAATCTGTGCAAATGTCTGCCCTGCGCGCGATCGCAGCAACCATGAGCGGAAAGCCCTGAACATGCATCCCCAGGCTCCGCTGCGTGAAACCGAAATCGACAACTGGAACTACTTCCTCAACATTCCGGAGTTCGACCGCAACAGGATCAATGTGCGCCTCATCAAGGAGCAGCAGCTGCAGCAGCCTCTGTTCGAGTTCTCGGGCGCCTGTTCGGGATGCGGCGAGACTCCTTACGTAAAGCTGATGACCCAGCTCTACGGCGACAGGCTTGTCATCGGCAATGCCACCGGATGTTCATCGATCTACGGCGGCAACCTTCCGACAACGCCCTATACCACCAATGCCGCCGGACGCGGTCCGACGTGGTCCAACTCGCTCTTCGAAGACACCGCGGAATTCGCGCTCGGCTTCAGGATCTCGATCGACAAGCAGCGGGAGTACGCCGGCGAACTGGTAAAAAGAATGGCTTCGGAAATCGGCGAATCGCTGACCACGGACATTCTCGAGGCAAAAGAGAGCAATGAACCTGAAATTTTCGAACAGCGTCAGCGCATATCGGTCCTCAAGGACAAACTCCGCAATATCGATTCCAGTGACGCAAGAAACCTGCTCTCGGTTGCCGACATGCTGGTCAAAAAGAGCGTATGGGGTGTGGGCGGAGACGGCTGGGCCTACGATATCGGCTACGGCGGCGTCGATCATGTAACGGCGGGCAACAAGAACGTAAACCTGCTGGTGCTCGATACGGAAGTCTACTCCAATACCGGCGGTCAGGCCTCGAAAGCCACGCCGAAAGCTGCCGTCGCAAAATTCGCGGCAGCAGGCCGCGTCATGACCAAGAAAGACCTCGGCCTGATCTCCATGACCTACGGCAATGCCTATGTTGCAAGCGTGGCGCTCGGTGCGCGGGACGAACAGACCCTCAAGGCGTTCCTCGAAGCGGAGGCCTACGACGGCCCGTCGATCATTATCGCCTACTCGCACTGTATCGCCCACGGCATCACGATGGCGACAGGCCTCGAGAACCAGAAGGCCGCTGTCGATTCCGGTCACTGGATTCTCTACCGGTACAACCCGGATCGCCTGAAAGAGGGCAAGAATCCGCTGATTCTCGACTCGAAAAAGCCGAAAATCCCGGTATCGCAGTTCCTCAACATGGAAAACCGGTTCAGGATGCTCAAGAAAAGCCATCCGGCACTTGCCCAGGAGTATTATGCGGCAATCCAGAAGGAAGTGGACGCACGCTGGGCCCATTACGAGTACCTTGCCGCCCGTTCTTTCGACGAGATCAAATCCTGATCGCGAGCCGGAAAAACGCACAGAGACAAAAAGCAGAACGGCGGGAACCCCCCGCCGTTCTGCTTTTCTCCTTTACCCGTTCACCTGCCGCTATTTCCCGCCCATCACCCCGATCCTCAGGCGAAGCAGCCTGGCTTTTTCGTTCTCTCCCGTCTTTTCATAGACTTTCAGAAGATGACCGGCTATCTCCGGGTCGTCCCCGGCGAGCGAAAATGCCTTTTCAAGGTGCTGAAGCGCCTCGCGGTACTCTCCCAGCCCGAACAGCACCCAGCCGAGCGTATCGAGATAGACCGGGTTGTCCGGCTCCTGGGCAGCTGCTTTCATGGCGAGATTTTTTGCCTCGGCAAGATCTCGCCCCTGCAGGGAGAGCAGATATGCATAATTGTTCATGGCAAGAGCGTTGCCGGAATCGAGCAGCAGAATCGCACGGTACATGGCGAGACTTTTTTCCCTCAGGCCAAGCTTGTCGTAACTCATGGCAAGCGTCGATGCGGCCTGGAGATAGAGCCAGCGCTCCTTCTCCCTGTGCTTCACCTGCAGGGCTTTTTCAAGCAGCCTCACGGCCTTGCGGACGTCACCGACCTGATAGGCTGTATAGCCTTCCAGAACGAGCAGTCTCATGGGGGTTACCCTTGCCAGCTTTTTAGCCCGTGCGACGGCGCCAGCGGCCTTTACATACTCTTTCTGCATGATATAGGCCGCAATCAGGTCCTCCCAGGCCTCGATATGGGCCGGATGCAGCCGGAGAACCGCACTGAACTCCCGCTCCGCCTCCCGGGGCTTCTTCTCCCTCAGTTTCAGCTTGCCTGTGAGCATCATCGCAGACGTTTCGCCCGGATAACGTTTCCCGATTTCGGCAAGCATGCCGTAAAGCGGCTCGATGTAAGCGCTGTCTTTTGCCGCGCGGACGTAAAAGAGCTCGGCAAGGCTGATTTTCTGTTCCGGTTTCAGCCCGGAGGTATTGTAGAATGCGTTGAGATCGAGGAGAAAGGACTCCCTGTCTTTCGTCTCCACCGAAAGTTCCAGCAGGGCAAGCCATGCGGGAAGGAAACGGGGATTGGCGGCGAGGATCTTCCGGAAGGTTTTCGAGGCCAGTGCGCTCTGACCGGTTTCCACATAGAGTTCGCCAAGGGTCAGCTCCAAACGGGCTTTTTCCTCCCCTTCCTCTATCAGGCCGGAAAGCGTTTCAATGGCGGAATGGTAGTGTTTGAGCTTGATTTCGAGCAGCAGCACCTGGGCCCGGGTGCTCTCGTCCGAGGGATCGAGCTGAAGCATGCGCTGAAAAACTGCGAGAGCCTTTTCCGGGTCACCTGAGGCAATGTGTTCAAGGGCAAGCTGGGCGAGATAGTCGCTGCGGCCCGGATCGAGCTTTACCAGATCGGTGTAGATATCCACCGACCGGCCGTAGTCCTTCATCTGATGGGCGACGGAGGCAAGCGTCAGCAGATAGGATCGGTTTTCCGGTTCGATTGCTGCGGCTTTTTCGGCATGGGTTCTTGCCGAATCGGCTACGCCAAGTTCCTGAAACGCTCTGGCCGTGGCGTGGTGCACTGCCGCTTTTGCGGCGGCGTCCGGAGAATGAACGGTTCGGAAGGCGTCGATCGCACCCCAGAAATCACCTTTTTCGGCAAGCAGAAGAGCCGAAACGAAACGGTTTTTCGAACTCTCGGCGGCAGTGTCGCGCACTCCGGGCTGAAAAGCCCTGCCTGCTGTTACTGCCGGACGGGCACTGCAGGCCGAAAGCAGAAGAAGCAGAAGAAGCCCGAGCGGAAAAACCTGATGCCGCCGGGCACAGGAAAACCGGCTCTCAGGAAAGTTCGTCGAACAGCGAACCTTCGCCGATGCTGCTTCCCGGCAGGGAGAACCGGACGATCCCCCTGCGGGTCGCGACGCGGCCTCTCGGCGTCCGGGTGATATAGCCGGCCTGGATAAGATAGGGCTCATAAACCTCCTCGATAGTGTCCTGCTCCTCCCCTACGGAAACCGCCAGTGAGGCCGCTCCCACAGGGCCGCCGTTGAACTTGTTGACAATGGTGTCCATGATCCTCTTGTCCATATCGTCAAGCCCTTCCTCGTCGATTTCAAGACGTTCAAGCGTCGTCATGGCAATGAAACGGGTGATAACCGGTGCGTCGGCAACCTGGGCGAAATCCCGTGCCCGCCTCAGAAGCCGGTTAGCGATGCGCGGCGTGCCGCGGGAACGTCCGGCGATTTCGGCGGCGGCATCCCGCTCGATGCCGATACCGAGAATACCCGATGCGCGCATGATGATCTGTTCGAGCAGATCGGCGGAGTAGTAGTCGAAACGGCTGCTGATGCCGAAACGGGCTCTGAGCGGAGAGGTCAGAAGACCGGAACGGGTTGTCGCGCCCACAAGCGTGAAGGGTTCGATGCGCAGCTGCACGGCACGGGCCGAAGGTCCGCTGTCGAGCATGATGTCGATGCGGAAATCCTCCATTGCCGAATAGAGGTACTCCTCTACGGCAGGAGGCATGCGGTGAATCTCGTCGATAAAGAGTACGTCTCCCCTCTTCAGACCGGTCAGGAGGCCGGCAAGATTACCCGCCTTGTCGAGCAGCGGGCCGGAAGTCGCCTTGATGCTGCATCCCATTTCCGAAGCGATAATGAAGGCGAGTGTGGTTTTGCCGAGTCCCGGAGGACCCGAGAGCAAAACATGGTCGAGCGCGTCGCCCCGTTTTCTGGCCGCCGATATGAAAACCTTCAGATTGTCGGTCAGGCGCTGCTGGCCGGTAAAATCCTCCATTTTCGCCGGTCGGATCTGCTCCTCGAATCTGGTTTCAAGAGCGTCGGCAGGAGTATTCAGGAGTTCGATTTTCACAGGAAAGCCGCCTTCGTTATGTTCTTCTGGGTATCGGTCACAGTCTTATCCTCGGATCGGCCACGGCATAGAGAACATCGGCAAGAAGATTTCCAAGAACGATCAGCGTCCCGGAAATAAAGGTATTGGCTATAATGAGCGGATAATCACGGGCGAAAATCGCCTCCACGGTAACCCTTCCCATGCCGGGAAAAGCGAAGATCACCTCGATGAAGAGCGCGCCGCTGAAGATAAAGGGCAGCGAACTTCCCATAAGGGTGATTACCGGAAGCAGGGCGTTGCGCAGCGCATGGCGGAAAATCACGACATTCTCCGGAAGCCCCTTCGCCCTTGCCGTGCGGATATAGTCCTGCCGGATCACCTCGAGCATGCTTCCCCTTACATAGCGGGCAATGCCGGCCGCACCGTTGATGCTCAGCACCGTTACCGGCAGCACGAGATGCCATATCCGGTCGACAAAAAAACCGAAGGGTCCGAAACTTTCGGCGCCTATCTCATTGAGGCCGGAGGCCGGAAACCACTGCAGCTTGAGGGCAAAGACGATAATCATCATCAGGGCGAACCAGAACTCCGGCATGGAGTAGAAGAACAGGGCTGTGACCGTCAGGAACCTGTCGGGAAAACTGTTCTGCCGGACCGCCGAAATAATGCCGATCACGATGCCGAAGGTAAAGTTTGCAACGAGCGTGAGGGCGGCGATCGTCACGGTAACCGGCAGCGCCTGGGCTATCACCTCGAAAACCGGCTGCTGGGCCCGGCTGAAACTGCGGCCGAAATCGCCCTGCAGCACATTGGCGAGCCATTTGACGTACTGTACCGGCAACGGATCGTTCAGCCCGTACTGCGCCCTGATCTGCTCGGCGACATTGGGGCTGATGCCCGGCTGGATGAAAAATGCCGCAGGGTCTCCCGGAGCGAGCCTGATGATGAAGAAGGTCAGGGTCAATACCCCGAAAACAAGCGGGATCGAAAGCAGCAGTCTTTTGAAAATATAGTTCAGCATAGGGTTCTACCGGGCAAGGTTTGACGAGGGCGTAAGCGTCCAGTCGTCAATATTGTAAAAAGTACCGGAAATATTGATCTCCTCTCCGGAAATTCGTTTACTGAATCCCATGGTCTCCCTGATCCAGTAGAGAAAGGTCACCGGCTGGTCGCGGTGGATTATCTCCTGATACTCGAGCCAGTATGGCCGGGCATCGGTCTGTACCAGTTTCGCCTTGGCCAGTTCACAGATCTCGTCGATTCTCGGATTCCGGTAACCGGTAAAATTGAAGGTGCTCTTTTTCAGGTCGGAACCCCAGACGTCGAGCGGGTCGATTTCAAGCCCGATCGACCAGCCGGCCATCCACGCGTCGAGTTTCCGGTTCTGCAGATTTTCGAAAAAGACGTTCGATTCCTGGACATCGAGCCGGCAGTCGATGCCGATAGCCTTGAGATTCTGCTGAACGATCACGCTCGCATAGTTCCGTCTTGCATTGCCGGAATTGGTGTAGAGTATGAAACTGAACCTCCGGCCCTGTTTCCGCAATATGCCGTCGGGCCCGGGATGCCACCCCTGTTTCTCAAGAAGAGCCGATGCTGCTGCGGGATCATAGGGGTGCGGAGTGACGGCGCTGTTGTACGCCCACTTCAGCGAAGGGGAGATGTCGGTATTGCAGACGGAACCATACTCCTTGAGGTAGCCGTCGATGATCGCCTCGCGGTCGATAGCCATGGTGAGTGCCCTGCGCACTTCCGGCGAGCCGAAAAGCGGGTGGGGCAGAATTTTGCCGGTCTTGTGATAGGCGACCTGATCGATGTTGGACCAGCCGACGTAGTCGTAAACGCGCAGACCGACGCTCTTGTTCTCGACTGCCGGATTCGCCTTCAGGAGAGCACCGAAATCCTCCGGCTTGATGTTTTCGACGATATCGACGGTATTGGTCTGCAGCTGCGCGAGCCTTACCGTATAGTCAGGCACGATCCGCCAGTTGATCAGGGGAATGTTTCCCGGTTTGGGAAGATTCGAACGCCTGTTGGAAGCCAGCACCAGCTCCTGCTGTTTTCCCCATGACTTCAGCCGGTAAGGACCGGCCCCGACCGGATTCTGGTTGAGCGGCGAATTCCTGAAATCCTCCGGCCTGATGTTCTGCCAGAGATGCCTGGGCAGCGGCGTAAGGGAGGTGTGAAAAAGCGCCAGATGCTCGGGTACCGGCTTGTAGAACCTGAAGATGAGGGTGGTATCGTTTGGCGTTTCGATTGCCCTGTCGAAATCGACTGCTCCCCTGTCGGCGCCGATCAGTTCGGCAAGATACTGCTGGCGCGGACTTGCGATCACGGGGTTGCCGTAGAGGCGGTAGGTGAACTTGAAATCACCCGAAACGACCGGCTTGCCGTCGTCCCAGAAGGCATCGCTGCGCAGGATATAGGTGATGGACTTGTGGTCCGCGGACATGGTCCATGTTCTTGCCAGCGCGGCTTCAGGTTTTCTGCCCCCGGTTGAAGGGCGGAATTTTTTTTCGCGGGCCAGAAAATTCAGCAGCCCGGTTGTGGTATCGAACTCGCTCTGCAGAAGCCCCGGGTAAATCAGGCCGGAAATATTGCTCGACGTGACGCTCGAGCCGATAACGGGGTTGAGGTAATCGGCGTCGCCGAGCATGGCGATAACCAGCGTCGAATCCCTGGCCGCACCACTCCTGTCCCCGCCGCCGGGCGCCCGGCCGCATGAATTCAGCAGCAGCATAAGTGCAGCAAGAAGGGCTGAAAACGCAAATTCCCTTCCGTGGCGCATCCGGATGTGGTCAGCTTTCATCATCTGTCATCTTTTCCTTGTCGATTATCGTTCTGATCCTTTCGGTCAGGGCTTCAGCCGCAACGTAGTTGGAATAGTGCTTGAGCAGGAAGTTCAGGGCGACCACCTCGATGATCACGGCAATGTTCTTGCCGGGGAAAATCGGCAGCTGTACCAGAGGGACATCGACGCCGAGAATTTTTATGGCCTTCATATCCAGACCGAGACGTTCATAATCGGATTCCCGGTTCCATTCGAGCAGTTCGACGACAACCTGCACGTCCTTGATGTCGCGGATTGCCCTGATGCCGAAATTCGCCTTGACATCCACCACTCCAAGGCCGCGGATCTCCATGAAATGATCGATAATGTCGTTCCGCCTCGCGTTGAGGATCAGCGACTCCCCCTTGCGACGGATTACCACGACATCGTCCGCCACAAGGCCGTGACCGCGCTCTATGAGATCGAGAGCGATTTCCGACTTGCCCAGTCCGCTCTTGCCGGTCAGAAGCACCCCGACGCCGCAGACATCGACCATGGAACCGTGGTACTGCTGATGCAGGGAAAACTGGTCGTCAAGAAAATCGGTAATCAGGTACATGGCCTTGGTCGAGGAGTGGCGGGTGGCATAAACCGGCACTCCGGCCTCCGTAGCCATATCGAGCAGTTCGGGATTGAGTTTGTTGGTGCTGGTAAGGATAATGCAGGGCACCTTGAAGCGCACGAGATGCTCAAAAGCTTTCCTGCGGCCGTCTTCATCGAAACTGTTGAGAAAACGGGTCTCTGTATTGCCGAGAATCTGAACCCGCCGGTAGGTAAACAGATTGGTAAAGCCGGCAAGCGCAAGACCGGGACGGTGCAGTTCCCGCTCGGTGACCCTGCGTTTCTGTTCGTCAACCCTGTTCAGCCGACGCAGCTTGATATCGTGATTCCTGCCGATGTTCTCAAAAAAATAGGCGACCGTTATCGATCGCTTTTTCATCCCCTTCTGGTCGAGATTCATGGCACAAGAGTAAGTGTGGTGATAAAGGAAGTGCCAGGGAAGCCGGCGGAAAGGCTCCGCCGGCTTCCCTGGCAACCGGTTACGGAGCCATTTTTTCCTTGTGTTTCTGGAGCTGGCGTGAAAGCGACTCGACACAGCTGTCCACAGCCGGTTCATAGGCTGCAGCAGCCTCTCTGGCCACCAGCACATGCTGGGGAACATGCAGGGTTATTTCGGCAAGCTTGTTCTTTTCCACATCGTTTTTCTGATGGTCGAGAATAATATGACAGGAGATGATACCCGGAAACACCCTCGGAAGCGACTGTACGGCATTGCGGGCATACTCCTCGACGCTGCTGTGATTATTGGAATGGCGCAGGGTAACCTGTACGTTCATGGTTTCGATATCGACAGATTTAGTCATGGAAACCTCCAGTGATAAATGGTGAACATAGTGAAGGAACAAAACCCCCTTCGTTAAAGTCAGAGGGGGCTAAAGCGGTCAAGCTTTAGGATGGGCCTTCCGGTAGACCTCCCTCAGCCTGTTGAAGGTGACGTGGGTATAGATTTCCGTTGTCGACAGACTGCTGTGGCCGAGCATTTCACTCACGCTTTTCAGATCGGCCCCACTGTTGAGCATATGGGTGGCAAAACTGTGTCGAAGAATATGAGGATTTCTCTCTTTCTGTTCAGTAACCGGAGTCAGATACTTTTTTGTAATCCTTTGGACAAGCATGGGATAAATCTTTTTGCCTTTCTTCGTTACGAACACATGCTTCAAGGCCCCGGCATCGCCCTTACTGAATATTCTAAAGAAGTTTCGCCGGACTTCAAAATATTTTTTCAGCGCCTCCGCGGCACAGGAGCCAAGGGGCACGATCCTCTGCTTGCTCCCTTTTCCCGTTATTTTCACCGAACCGCTCTCAAAACTGACATCCTGCAATTCAAGGCCGATGATCTCCGATATCCTGAGCCCGCAGCTGTAGAGAACCTCGAGCAGGGAGCGGTCGCGTTCCAGAACGAACGAGGTCTCGAGTTCCTGCGCGCTCCCGGAGGAAAGCGCGGAGTGGGGGATAATTTCGAAAAGCTGTTCGGTCTGCTGTTCGGTGAGAAAACCGGGCACATTTCTCGGGTACTTCGGGGTAGAGACATAGGAAAGAACCGAGCTGCCGATCACTCCGGTATGCAGCAGATAGCGGTAAAAACTTTTAAGCGAGGCAAGTTTTCTGGCAATGGACTTCGGCTGCAGACCTTTTTTCAGGAGCGACCCCATATAGAGGCGTATATCGACAACCGAAACATCGGCGGGCGCGAAATTCCGCATATCGGCGATATCGAGATGCCCGGCAATAAACCGCGAAAACTGGTCGAGATCGTGACGGTATGCCGTCAGGGTGTGCGAAGAGACGTTTTTTTCGTGCTTCAGGTAATCGAGAAATCTCCCGATCTCGGGATAGCATTCGCTTCGGGCGCCTTGAGGCTGATGTTCCGGCGGCTGATGCGTCATATGGTCATATCCTGATATCCACGGCAATAAGTCCAGACTCCCCTTTCAGGTAATATAACCCTCTTCCATGCAGAAGAAAACTGTTCAAGGCGGGACGGGCGCGCTTTTCAGACATGACATCATCATAAAGAAGCCGCCCGTCGCGCCAGATGCGGATAACGCTCCGCCATCCGCCGGACATCGGATCGTGAACATGATCGGCAGCGGCAACCAGATTCCCTGCGGCAATGCACTCGCACCGTTCCGGGCCGGCGATGCCGATACCCTTAAGCACTGCATGCAGGGGACTCCCCAACGCGGCAAACTCCGGCAGCACGATCTCCTGTCGCCACTCCTCCGGAACAACCCTTTCCCTCAGGGCATTGATCTCAGGGCTCCCGGCCTCCGGACGCCGGAGTTCACCCCCGGTGAGCGGATCGATAATCAGATAGCGCCGTTCCGGAAACCCCGCAAAAACTGAAGGGATATAGACAAGCAGCCCGTCAGGGAGAACCCCGCAGTAAACGACAGTAGCAAGCGACCAGACCACCCCTCCGGTTTCCGGATCGACGGCCCACAGACCGAGATGCTCAGGGCTGTTCTCCTGATAGGCGTGCAGGTAGACGAGATTTCCGGAAACCGTCTCGATCCCGGTAAACCAGCCCTCGCCCGCAGGTAGCGTCCCGTCGGGAAGCAGCAGCACATAGTCGTCGAGTACAACCCTGCCCGAGTGCTCTTCGATGGCAAAAAAAAGTGAACGGCGCGTCTCCGGGCACCGTTTCTGGCCGACGAGCAGCCCGTTGCAGGTAAACGAGAGCCGCCAGATCAGGGCGTCGCTGCCGCCATGGTAGAGCCATCTCCGGCTTACCGGTTCATCGCTCTTCATGCCTCTCCCCTTTTCAGTCTGTAGATATTGACCGTAACGGGCTGTTTGCCGCCGCCATAGTCGGAGGTATGCGCGGTGATGGAATAACCGTTTTCACCGGCAAGTTCGAGAAACTGTCCGGCAAGCCGGCGGCGCGGATCGGCAATGAAAGCCGAACCTCCCGGTTTCAGCAGCTTGTCGATGGCCATGACTATCGGAAGCAGGTTTACCCGTTCGTAGAGCACATCGGCGGCAAAAAGCATATCGAACCGCTCTGTGCACTGCACGTCCCTCCAGTCAAGGCGGGCGGTTTCGAGCGGTACGCCGTTGCGTCGGGCATTGTAATGGATAAAGCGAAGCGCTTCGGGCGAGTAATCGGTCGCAAGCACTGCGGCGCCATGAGCTGCAGCCGTAACCGAAACCACGCCGACGCCGGCGCCGATCTCCACCACGCGTTTCCCGTCCACCGGAAGCTCCCCGGCAATGAACGAGGAGAGTATTATCGCCGAGGGCCATATTTCAGCCCAGTACGGCATCTGTTCATCTTTCACGAACTCCTCGGGGGAAATCCTGTCGAGAAGCGCATAACTGTCGAGAACGCTCAGAAAGCTGAATGAGCGGCCGCCGATCATGCAGGGCGTTTCCGACAGATCATACTCTCCGGCAAGTTCAAGATAGAGCTGTTCAAGATCGGGCCTGCACGTTCCCTGCTTCATGGTCATATTGTCTTAAATGCGTTGATTGCCGTTCCTGTCGATCCTGTTCCGAAAAAAGAAAAACCCGGCATGAATTTACTGAAAATCATGCCGGATTTCTATTTTGCAGGAAAACATGACGCTTCAACACCTTAAACCGCAGAGAAAACCTTATGAGAAGAGAGCTTCTTGAAGTCTTCGACAATACCTTCCCCGAACGGGATTACTCGATCGAGATTGTCAACCCCGAATTCACATCGGTCTGCCCGAAAACCGGCCTCCCGGATTTCGGCACCATTACCGTCACCTACATTCCCGACAAGGTCTGTATCGAACTGAAGTCGCTCAAATATTATTTTCTCGACTTCCGCAACGCAGGCATTTTTTATGAAAACGTCACCAACACCATTCTCGACGATCTCGTTGCGGTATCGCAGCCGAGAGAGATGATCGTAAAAAGCGAGTGGAAAGCCAGGGGCGGCATCACCGAAACCGTAACGGTCAGGCACTGCTCCGGAAAACCGTGAATGACGCTGAACAGAAAAAGCCCCGGCGAACAAGTATTCTCCGGGGCTTTTAGAATCTTGAACGAAGTCCAAGCGCAATAGCGATAACGCTCAGAACTTCTCGTTGATATAGATCATTATGTTTTTCGCCTCATCAGGGGTAATTCCGGAGTTCGGATAAGACTGCATGCGGTTTACTACGATATCAACTTTCGCAGTTTTCTTGTACTTGGTTCTCAGAGCATCCTGCACTGAATCAAGCGTATGGCACTTGTTGCATTTTCCGACCGTAAGTGATTTAACTGCAGCAAAATCAAAACCATCAGGAGCCTTGGGGACATTCCCCCCCTCGGCTGGCTTTGACAGGAAGGCGTTCAGCTCAGTGACGGTACGAATGTATTTTCCATCAAGAGTGGTGGTGCGTCCGGTAGTGGGAAGAAGAATACCTGAGGGTCTGATCCAGAGAACAACGAACATGAGAGCAACAATGCCGAGAGCGCCAAGCGGGAAGCTTAAAAACCATTTGTCGCTGATACGGGAAGACATCTTTCCCAGCGTCATGATGATAAGCGAAGCACAGAAAATCAGAAGGAACCAGCCTGAAAAAGACCGTAACGGAGTCAGAACAGAAGAGATGTTCTCAGCCGGCACCTTGAACCCGGTTAAAAACGACACCCCGAAAAACAAAGCCCCCATTAAGACAGCTCCACCGATTGCAAGCGCAATAAGCTTTCCGTTTGATTTGTTGTCCATGACAGGTAGTGAATTAGGTGTTAGTGGCTTACAGATATTTTATTGAGTAAGATAAGCATAATATGTAAAGGCGGCAAACATAAAGCTTAAAAACATTGGGCCCTGACGAGCCGCATCTCCTTTCACGGCAACCTGCTTCAATCATTGCCGTTGTGCAATCCGGGAGCCGTCCGGCCGCATCGCACCTGCGTGCCATAAATATACCTGTTGCATGTTCCGTGATTTTTGCAAATACTCAGGGAACGGAATACAATCCTCGGCGCATTGAACCACCTTGAGCCGCCTTGAAAACACTTACGGGGACCCTCATGATCCACACAACCAGCAGCGTCATCGATTTCGAAAAAGCCGAGAGGGATACAACGTTCCTGCTCGAATGCTTCCGGGAGGTGCTCCGCGACCTCGGAGAGCAGGAACTGGCGGACCATCTGCCATTTGAAAATGCCGGAATCCCTCTTGAACGCTATCCCAATACCGAACGCGCCCTGCAGGCTTTTTCCATTTTTTTCCAGTTGCTCAATATGGCGGAGGAGAACTCCGCCGCCCAGAACAGACGCGCACTCGAAGCTGAAAAGGGACTGGAGCACCTCACCGGCCTGTGGGGAAGAACCCTCGGAAAGCTCAGGGATTTCGGCATCACCGAAACGGAAATCCGCACACTTCTGCCGGAAATCGCCGTCAATGCCGTCCTGACGGCGCATCCTACGGAAGCGAAACGTAAAACCGTGCTTGAACAGCACCGCCAGCTCTATCTGCTTCTGGTTAAACGGGAAAACCAGATGTGGACCCCGCAGGAACAGCAGGAGATCCGCAATGAGATCAAGGTCGTCATGGAAAGGCTCTGGCGAACCGGCGAAATCCTGTTCGACAAGCCCGAAGTATCGGCCGAACGGCGAAACGTGATTCACTACCTCTGCAATATTTTTCCGGAGGTTTTGCCCCTCCTCGACAAGCGGCTCCTCCAGGCATGGAAGGATGCGGGGTTCGACCCCGGCATGCTTTCCGATCCGCGCACGCTCCCCCGCATCTTTTTCGGCAGCTGGGTAGGGGGCGACCGCGACGGGCACCCTCTCGTAACTGCCGGGGTAACGGAAGAGACCCTTGCCGACATGCGGAGAAATGCCCTGATGCTTGTCCTCCGCCATCTCAGGGAACTGGCCTCGAAACTGAGTCTCTCCGAAAGGCTCCAGGCTCCGGGAACCCCGGTTGAAAAGCGCATCGAACACCTCTGCCAGCGGCTCGGGAAAAAAGGGATGGAAGCCATGCGGAGAAACCGCCATGAACCATGGCGGCAGTTCATCAACCTCATGATCGCCTCCCTTCCTCTCGAAGCCGGAGTATCAGAAACCGTCAGAATGACCTCCGAGCCCTGGAGCTACCGGAGCTCGGCCGAACTCCTCGAAGACCTCGCTCTCCTGAGAGATTCACTGGTCGGCATCGGGGCTCACTGTGTTGCCGATACGGACGTCGCGCCGGTCTACCGGATCGTGCAGACATTCGGCTTTCATCTCGGCTCGCTGGATATCCGCCAGAACAGCCGCTTTCACGACCTCGCGCTCTCCCAGCTCATGACGGCCGCCGGTATGAACGGAAGCGAATTCCTGGATTGGGACGAATCCGAAAGGAGAGCGTTTCTCGACCGCGAACTGCAGTCCCCCCGGCCATTCACCCATCCGGATATGACAGCCGGACCGGAAGCCGAAGCGGTCCTCTCCTGCTACAGGGTGCTGCTCGACCAGAGCAAACAGTACGGAACCGACGGTCTGGGCTCCCTTATCGTCAGTATGACCAGAAATGTTTCCGACCTGCTGGTCGTCTATCTCTTTGCCAGGGAGGTCGGCCTGATGACCCCTGCCGGCGACGGGGACGCCTGCATGCTCCCCGTCGTGCCGCTTTTCGAAACCATCGACGACCTGAAAAAAAGCCCTGCGATACTGCAGGAGTTCCTCATCCATCCCGTGACCGTGAGAAGCCTCGAGTACCGGAGAAAAAGCGAAGGAAGCAGAGGAAAAATCCAGCAGGTCATGATCGGATACAGCGACAGCAACAAGGATGGCGGCATTTTCGCAAGTACATGGACGCTCTACCGGGCACAGGAGGCACTGCTCGACGCAGGCAGGCGCTGCGGTACGGATATCCTGTTTTTTCACGGAAGGGGCGGAAGCATCAGCCGGGGTGCCGGACCGACCCACCGGTTCATCAAGGCTCAGCCATACGGGTCGCTTCATGCGGGAATGTGCTTTACCGAGCAGGGAGAAACCATCGCCCAGAAGTATGCCAACCGCATCAGCGCCGTCTATAATCTCGAACTGTTCATTGCGGGAACTGCCGGAGCCGTCATCAGACAACGGAAAAGGGAAAAAATGGAGCACCCCCTCGAACCGCAGATGGATATGCTCTCCGAAAAAAGCCATCTTGCCTACAGGCAGCTCATCGAAACCGAAGGGTTCCTGACGTTTTTCAGGGAAGCCACTCCCATTGATATTATTGAATCGAACCGGATAGGCTCACGACCCTCGAGAAGAAGCGGCAAAGCCACGCTTGCGGATCTTCGGGCAATCCCCTGGGTCTTCAGCTGGAACCAGGCCCGTTTTTCCCTTTCGGGATGGTACGGGGTCGGTTCCGCGCTTGAAGCGCTGCAGAGCATCGACCCTGACGCCTTCGAGGAAATCCGCGTCCGGGGCCATGCATGGCCTCCGCTACGCTACATTATCAGCAATGCCGACACCAGCATCGCCTCCGCCGATCCCGGGATCATGCGCAAATACGCGGAGCTGGTAACCGACCGCGGTGTGAGGGAACGCATTCTCGGCATGATCGAAGCCGAATACCGGCGGACAAAAACCTGTATCGAAATGCTTTTCGCCCAGCCGCTTGAAACCCAGCGGCTCAATGTCAACCGGTTCATCGCCCCCCGCCGCGAAGGGCTTGCCATGCTGCATCAGCAGCAGATCACCCTCCTGAAACGCTGGAGGGCGCTCCGTCATTCCGGCATGAACGAAGAGGCAGACGGCATGCTTCCGGAGCTTTTTCTGACGATCAACGCCATATCGGGAGGGCTGCGCACCACAGGGTAAATCCGCCGGCGGTCAGGCTGATGCTGCACCAAAAAACAGGAAAAACGTAACTTCAGTCGGTTTTTTTACGTACAATTCCTGTAAAAGTGCGCAAAAGCCAATCCATTTCCGTACAAGCCATGCTCTCAAGACTCGCTGCCGCCTCCCTTGTGGGCATCGACGCCGTAAAGGTCGATGTGGAAACCAACGTTTCGGGAGGCATCCCCTCGTTCACCGTTGTCGGCCTTCCCGACAACGCCATCCGGGAGAGCCGCGAGCGGATTCTCACGGCCATCCGCAACTCGGGGTTCGACATGCCGCCCAAGAAAGTGACGGTCAACCTCGCCCCTGCCGACATCAAAAAAGAGGGCACCGCCTTCGACCTGCCGGTAGCCATCGGGCTGCTCGGCTCCCTGAAGCTGGTCGATCACCACTTCGGCGACACCCTCATCATGGGAGAACTCGCCCTCGACGGGTCGATTCGCCGGGTGAACGGAGCGCTGCCGGTAGCCATCATGGCCTCGAGGGAGAATATCCGCAGGATCATCGTGCCCCTCGGCAACGCGGCTGAAGCCGCCGTGGCGATTTCGGCATCCAGCTCCGGCATCGAGGTTTTCGGGGTGGAAACCCTCAACGAAACCGTCGCCCTGCTGAACGGCAAGGAGAGCCGGCCTCCCGTCGAGGTGAACGTTGCCGAGCTCTTCACCTCGGAACCGGAATACCCGGTGGACTTCGCCGACATCAAGGGGCAGCAGGCCGCCAAGAAAGCCCTCGAAATCGCCGCGGCCGGAGGGCACAACCTGCTCATGATCGGCCCTCCCGGAAGCGGCAAGACCATGCTGGCCAAGGCGCTGCCGGGCATCCTTCCCCCGCTCGGCTTCGAAGAGTCGCTGGAAACCACCAAAATATACTCCGTGGCGAGTCTCCTGGAAAAAGACAGGCCCCTCATGGTGACCCGTCCCTTCCGTAATCCGCACCACACCACCAGCAACGTCGCGCTCATCGGCGGCGGCACCACCGCGAAACCCGGAGAGGTGAGCCTGGCGCACAACGGCATCCTCTTTCTCGACGAGCTGCCCGAGTTCACCCGCAGCGCGCTCGAAGTGCTCCGCCAGCCGCTGGAGGACCGCGAAGTTACGGTTTCGAGAATATCGGTGACCACCCGCTACCCCGCAGGCTTCATGCTCGTGGCAGCCATGAACCCCAGCCCGGCAGGCGCCCTCAAGGACCGCGACGGCAACCTGACCGCTTCGCCGAGAGAAATACAGCGCTACCTCTCTAAAATTTCGGGCCCGCTGCTCGACCGCATCGACATCCACATCGATGTGCCGAAAGTGGAAAACACCGAACTGTTTTCAGCCGCCTCCGCCGAAAGCTCCCGCGACATCCGCCTCCGGGTCATCCGGGCGCGGGAGGTGCAGCGCGAGCGGTTCGCAGCCGCCGCCTGCAACGGCATCTACACCAATGCCCAGATGAACACGAAACTGATCAGGAAGTTCTGCGCGCTCTCGCAGGAAAGCTCCGAAAAGCTCATGGACGCCATGAACCGGCTGAACCTCTCGGCAAGGGCGCACGACCGAATCCTCAAAGTCAGCCGAACCATCGCGGACCTCGACGGGTCGGAAAGTGTGGAAATGCGCCATCTCGTGCAGGGCATCCAGTACCGCAACCTCGACCGCGACTTCTGGAGCTTCTGAATGGGAGCCCAGGCAATACCGACAATCCGGTCAATTGCAGAATCGGGTAAGGAGGGGTAACACGATAAAAAAAAGGTCGCCTGCGAAAACGGTGGAGGATGCGGTAGTGTTCATGAACGAACAAGGCCGCTGCACGCTTGCGCTTCAGGCGTCGCAGCAGGCCATTGATCCGGAAACCGCCTTTGAGAACAAAAACATCCATCCCGGAAACAACGCATGGTATTGGGACATCTGCCTGTTGGCTACATCATCTCGAAAATGCTTTTCAGGACCATCAATGCCCGACAGGCAACGTACCGGACATTCATGTTCTGGGGGCTGTTTGGCTCCATCGCTCCGGATACCGATATGATTTATTATTACCTGTTTGATTACAGGCAGTACTCTCATCACCTGTATGTCACCCATTTTCCGCTCCTGTGGCTGTTCTTTCTGCTTTTGTCGTTCGTGTGGCTGCTCCGTACAAAACGACGACAATATCCCGTATATGCAATAATCTTCACTCTCGGGGGTTTCGTTCATATCCTCCTGGATACCATCGTCGGAGGGAGCATGCTGCTGCTGGCTCCGTTCGACTACAGGCATTTCTGTCTGGTGCCTCATGTGCCATGGGATGCGACGCAATACAAATTTCTCTCTTACGGACTCGAAGCCCTCGTGATTCTGTGGGCGATACTCGTGTGGTCGGGAAGCAGCGCCCCTGATGCGGCGGAGCAGTCTTAGCGGATGGATTGCCGTTGCAGCCGCACGAAGTTCCGCACCCGGAATTTCCCTGTTCCGGGGTTTCCGCTCCGGAATGTATATTCAGGTTTTTCCTGCAACCTGCATCCGAAGCAACAAACCACTGAAAGCACACACACCCATGAACAGGAAACGCGCCCTTCCGTACGCGCTCATGCTGGCAGGCCTGCTGCTGGCCCCTCCGGCGGCGACGGCCGCCGAAACCCTTGAGGAAAGGGTGATCCGGCTCGAAAAGGAACTTGCCGAGCTGAAAACACTTGTTGGCCAGAAGCCAGCCGCAACGGCACAG